>NZ_JBEXWT010000025.1:0-108355 GCF_040629945.1 Kitasatospora sp. NPDC005856
GGGCGAACGGCGGACGCGGCGCCGCCCGGTGGCCGGCGCGGACGGGCGGTCGCCGGGGCCCGGGCCGCGGCGTGGGGGCGGCGGCAGTGGTCATCGAATCCTCCTCGGCACCCGGCGGCGAGGGCCGCCGAGGCCGACCACGATCGCACCGCAAGCTCTGAGCCCGCTCTGAGTCCGGCCTGTCCGGGCGCCCGTCCGATCGGGCATCAGGCCAGGTCAGAGCCGATGCGAAGGTCGGTGAACCGGTGCCGGAAGGTCTCAGCGGTTTCTCATCGGGACCGGCCAGGATGAACCGTGCGCAGTACCGACCGGAGGAACCCCATGGACGAGACCGCAGAGCGCCCGAACTGGCGGGTCCTGGTCGTCGACGACGAACCGGACCTGGTCGAGGTGGTCTGCGGAGCCGTCCGCTACGAGGGCTGGCAGGCCCGCGGGGTGACCACCGGTCTGGCCGCCGTCGAGGCCGCCGCGGCCTGGCGGCCGCACGCCGTGGTGCTCGACGTGATGCTGCCCGACCTGGACGGCCTGGAGGTGCTGCGCCGCGTCCACGCCGAGCAGCCCGAGGTGCGGGTGCTCTTCCTGACCGCCCGGGACGCCGTCGAGGAGCGGATCGCCGGGATCGCGGCGGGCGGCGACGACTACGTGACCAAGCCGTTCAGCCTGGCCGAGGTGGTGGTCCGGCTGCGCGGCCTGCTGCGCCGGGCCGCCCCGCCCGCAGCCGCCCCGCAGCCGCCGCCGCACGCCCTGGTGCTCGGCGACCTCGTGCTGGACGACCGGGCCCGCGAGGTCACCAGGGCCGGGGAGACGGTCGAGCTCAGCCCGACCGAGTACGCGCTGCTCGCCCACCTGATGCGCCACCCCCGGCAGGTGCTCAGCAAGGCACAGATCCTGGAGGCGGTCTGGTCGTACGACTTCGGCGGGCAGGCGCACATCGTCGAGCTGTACATCAGCTACCTGCGCAGGAAACTGGACGCGGGTCGCAGCCCGATGATCCACACGGTGCGCGGCGCGGGATACCTGATCAAGGCCGCGACGTGACCCCGGGCAGCGGGCTCCGCCGGGCGAGGTGGCGCCCCGCCGGGCTGGTGCCCCGCACCCTGCGCGCCCGGCTGACCGCCGGCCTGCTGGTGTTGCTCGTCGCCACCTGCGCAGCCGTCGGCTTCGCCACCACCGCCGCGCTGCGCCACTTCCTGGTCGACCGCCTGGACCAGCAGCTCGCCGAGTCCGGTGGCCGCTACGCCGCGAGCCTGGAGCACACCGGTCGCGGCGCCGGCCCCGACACCCGGGCCCAGACCCCCGGCACCCTCGGCGTACGGCTGCTGGGAGGGCGGGTCACCGCCGCGGGCGTGGTCGACGGGGACGCCGACGACGCGGACGAACCCGGCGGCGACGACGACCGGGTCACCTTCACCGCCGAGCAGCAGCACGCGCTGGCCGCCCTGCCCGTCGACGGCCCGGCCCGCAGCCTCGACCTCGGCAGGACCCTCGGCCACTACCGCGTCCGCGCGGTCACCGGGCGGGACGGCGACGTGCTGGTCAGCGGCCTGCCGCTGCGCCCGGCCGAGGACACCGTCGACCGGCTGGAGACCCTGGAGCTCACCGTCTTCGCGATCGCCGCCACCGCGGCGGGCGCGGCCGGGGCGGCCTGGGTCGGCTTCTCGCTGCGCCCGCTGCGGCGTGTGGTGGGCATCGCCGAGCGGGTCGGCGCGCTGCCGCTGGCCAGCGGCGAGGTCATGCTCGCCGAACGCGTGCCGGACGACGACCCGCGCACCGAGGTCGGCCGGGTCGGCGCCGCGCTCAACCGGATGCTCGGGCACGTCGGCGACGCGCTCGCCCGCCGCCACGCGGTGGAGGAACGGCTGCGCGCGTTCGCCGCCGACGCCAGCCACGAACTGCGCACCCCGGTCGCGGCGGTCCGCGGCCACGCCGAACTGGCGCTGCGCCACCCCGGGCCGGTGCCGGCGGGGGTCCGGCACTCGCTGGAGCGGATCGACGCCGAGACGCTGCGGATGGGGGCGATCGTCGAGGACCTGCTGCTGCTCGCCCGGCTGGACGCCGGTCGCCCGCTGGCCGAGGAGGAGGTGGACCTGACCCGGATCGCCCTCGACGCGGTGGCCGACGCCCGTGCCGCCGGGCCGGAGCACCGCTGGCGGCTCGCGCTGGCGGAGGAGCCGGTGCTGGTGAGCGGGGACGAGCACCGGCTGAGCCAGGTGGTGGCCAACCTTCTGGCCAACGCCCGGACCCACACCCCGCCCGGGACCGAGGCCCTCCTGCGGCTCGAACGGGTGGGTGGCCAGGCCGAGTTGAGCATCACGGACGACGGTCCGGGGATCGCGCCCGAGCTGGTCGACCGGGTCTTCGAGCGCTTCGTCCGGGGCGACCGGGCCCGTTCCCGTGCCACCGGTTCGACCGGGCTCGGCCTGGCCATCGTCCTGGCCGTGGCCCGGGCGCACGGTGGCGCGGTGGCGGTGGAGAGCCGGCCCGGGCGCACGGTGTTCACGGTACGGCTGCCGTGACCGCCGTTTCCGTCCCCGTCGCTGTCGCTGTCGCTGTCGCGGTCGCGGTCGTTGCCGTCGTCCGGAAGTGCTGCCGGTAGTCGGTCGGTGTGGTGCCGAAGCCACAGCCGGTGGCGATGCGGTCGAGCGTCGCGTCGGTGGACTCCAGCCGGTGACGGGCGACTTCGACCCGGGCCGATTCGACGTAGGCGCTCGGGGTGGTGCCCAGCTCGGTCTTGAAGATCCTGGTCAACTGCCGTTCGCCGACGTGGGCGTGGGCCGCGAGGTCCGGGACGGTGAGTGGCTCCGAGAGGTTGCACAGGATGTGGTGGCGCAGCCCCTCGATCCGCCGGGTGGTCGACACGGGCTCCAGCGGGACGCTGAACCGGCTCTGGCCGCTGGGGCGTTTGAGGTACATGACGAGCTGGCGGGCGACCCTCAGGGCCAGCTCCTCGCCGAAGTCCTCGGCGACCAGCGCGAGCGACAGTCCAGGCAGGCGCTGATGCCCGCGCCCGTCCGGACCTCGTCCTGGCGGATGAAGATCGGGTCCGGGTCGACCTCGACCTCCGGGTGCTCCTCGGCGAGTTGGCCGGCCGTGGACCAGTGGGTGGTGGCGCGCCGCCCGTCCAGCAGCCCGGCGGCCGCGAGCAGGTGCGCGCCGACGCAGACGCTGGCCACCCGGCGCGAGCGGACGGCCAGCGTACGGACCCGGTCGACCACCGCAGGGTCGGTCAGCGCGCGGACCCGGCGGCGGTCGTCCACCTTGACCGAGCCGGGCACCAGCAGGGTGTCGATCCGGTTCCGGGCGACCTCGTCGAAGGTGAGGTCGGGCAGGATGCGCACGCCCGCCGCGGTGGTGACTCGACCCTGATCATGATCGACTACCAGAACACCTACGTGCGCGGCGTGATGGAGCTGGCGGGCTGGCAGGAGGCGCTGGACGCCGGCGCCGACCTGCTGGCCCGGGCCCGGGAGGCCGGCGCCACCGTGATCCATGTGATCAACGACGGCGGCGAGGGCACCCCGTACGACATCCGGGCCGAGATCGGGCAGATCCACCCGAGCGTGGCCCCGGCCGAGGGCGAGCGCGTGGTGGTCAAGCGGGCCCCGGACGCCTTCGTCGGTACCGACCTGGGCGAACTGCTCGACACGGCCGGTCACCAGGACGTCGTCGTCGCCGGGTTCATGACGCACATGTGCGTCGCCTTCACCACGGCCGGAGCCTTCCTGCGCGGCAACCGCCCGACCGTCGTGGCCGCCGCCTGTGCCACCCGCCCGCTGGAGTCGGCCGGCACCGGGCTGACGGCCACCCAGGTCCACCGTGGCGCGCTGGCGACGATCGGTGACCTGTACGGGGTGGTGGTGGAGTCCCCGGCCGACCTCGGCTGAGCCGGAGCCGGACGGCACCGGACCTGACCCCGGCGCGGACCGGACCACACCCGGACTCTGACTCCGGCTCGGCCCGGGAGCGCCACCGATCCGCCCCCGCCTCGTTGACCAGACCGCGCACGGTATCGGCGGAGGACGGGGAACGGGCATGGCGGGGAACGGGGCGGCGGTGGGCGGCTCGCCGGAGCCGGCGGAGTCGTACCGGGTCTGCGAGCAGGAGCTGGCCGACCACCAGGCCTCGCTGCGGGCGATCGGCGAGCTGCTGCCGCCCGAGGTGCGGCCGTACTTCCACGCCGTCAACGGCTTCGCCTCCCGGTCCGACCGGATCGCCGACGACGCCGATGCCGACGCCCGCGACACCGACGCCCGTGACGCTGATGCCCGCGACACGGACGCCCGCGCCGACCCCGCCGAGCGGCAGCGCCGGTTCGCCCGGTGGCGGGCCGAGACCCTGGCCGAGCTGGCGGCCGGCCGCAGCGAGCACCCGCTGCGCCGGGCCTTCGTGGACACCGTGCGCCGCTGGGAGCTGGACCCGGCGCTGGTCGAGGAGTTCCTGGACGCCACCCTCGCCGACGGCGCCCGCCCGCCCGCCTTCGCGACCCTCGCGGACCAGCGGCGCCACCTGCGCGGCGTCGCCGGGACGATCACCGAGCTGTGGGCCCCGCTGCTGGGGGCACGGGGCTCCCAGGCGGCGGGCGCGCTGTCCGCGCTGGGGGAGGCCTGCCAGCTGGCCGACATCCTGGAGGACCTCCCGCTCGACCTCGCGGCCGGCCGCTGCTACCTGCCGCGGGAGGACCTGCGCCGGCTCGGTCTGACCGTCGCCGACCTCGGCCGGGGCGACCACCGGGGCGATCTCCGACGCGACCACCAGGCCGCCTCGGCCGTCCCTGGCCTCCCGACCGCCCCGGCCGTCCCTGGCCTCCTGGCCAACCTGGACGCCCTGGTCGAGAGCCAGCAGGCGCAGCTGCGCCGCCTCCTGGAGCGGGCCCTGCCCGCCACCTGGCTCGCCGCCCCCGGCTGCCGCCCGTTCCTGCACACCCTGCTGCTCGGCGCCCAGCTCCAGTACGACGAAGTGACCATGGTGCGCTCACGCGTCCTGACCGAGGGGCTCACCCCGCTGAGCTCCGACGGCGTCACGCCCCACCGTCGCGCCCGGCGCGAGCCCGCCGAGGGTGTGCCCGCCCACGTCGCCGTGATCATGGACGGCAACCGCCGCTGGGCCGAGGCCCGCCGGCTGCCCGCCCAGCAGGGCCACCAGGCCGGGCAACGGGCCGCCCTGCGTCTGGTCAACGCGGCGCTGCGGCTGGGCATCCGCCACCTGAGCCTGTACGCGTTCTCCACCGAGAACTGGGACCGCCCGCCCGATGAGTTGACCGCGCTGTTCGACTCGCTCGCCGACGGCCTCACCCGCAGCGCGGAGAGCCTGCACACCCTCGGCGTGCGGATCCGCTGGTGCGGCCGGCGGGACCGGGTGGACGAGTCCCTGGCCTCCGCGATCGCCCTGGTGGAGAGCATGACGTCCAACAACGGCGTGCTGACCCTGACGGTCTGCGTGGACTACGGCGGGCGGGAGGAACTGGCCGCCGCGGCCCGGAGCCTGGCCGCCGAGGCGGTGGCCGGCCGGATCCCTCCGGAGGCGATCGGTCCGGCCGACCTCGCCCGGCACCTGTACCTCCCGGACCTCCCGGACGTCGACCTGCTGATCCGCACCTCGGGGGAGCAGCGGATCAGCAACTTCCTGCCCTGGCAAATCGCCTACGCCGAGCTGCTGTTCGACCCCACGCCGTGGCCCGACTACGACCTGGCCCGGCTGAGCGGGGCCGTCCGGGCCTACGCGGACCGCGAGCGCCGCTTCGGCGGCGGCGTGCCCGCCCAGTCCCGGCAGTCCCGACAGCCTGAGCAGTCCCGGCAACCCGAGCAGTCCAGACAGCCTCAGCAGTCCTGACAGTCCCAGCAGTCCCGGAAGCCCCTACGACCGCTGTTCCGGCGCGGCCGGAGGCGGAGGGGTGTACACCCCCTGGGCCGTGACGTACGCCAGCACCGTGTCCACCGTCACGGGGTGCGCGCCGAAGTTCGCGGTGTACGCGTCCACCGCCTCCTGGGTGGGGCGCAGTGGCACCCCGCTGAGCCGGACCTTGATCGGCTTCCCGGCCGGCACCGGATCGGCGGTCAGCTTCCCCTCCGTGATGCCGCAGCGGAAGGCCGAACGGTGCCCCATCTCGGCCCCGCTGACCTCGCAGCGGCCGGAGCCCAAGCCGTCGTTGATCGCGCCGGCCAGGTTCACCACCCGGTAGTTGCCCTGGGGGGTGCGGAGGGCGACCCCGCCGTCCAGTGCCCCGTCGCCGTGCGCCTTCGGCGGGTTGGCGAGGGAGGGATCGCCCACGGCCGAGCGGATCGGCAGGTGGACGGCCGGGCCGTGGGCGTCCAGCACCATGCGCGCCGGGGCGACGACGTCCACCATGGCGTGGAAGCGGTCCAGTTGGGCCTGCGCATCCGGGGTCCAGCGCACCTCGACCCAGCCGTCGGAGAGGGTTCCCAGTTTTCCGGCGCGGTCGGTGCCGCCGTCGACGGCACCGGCCGCCGTCCCGGTGAGCCACCCCAGTAGCGGGGCGCCCAGCGCCGCGCCCAGCAGCGAACGCCGCGTCGTGCTCATCGTCCCGAACCGTCCTTCCCGGGCCGTCCAGCACGGCCCTGGGACGGATCATCCGTCCACCGACCGTCTCCGAGGCCGTGGCGGAGGACGAAACCACTCGCACGGGGGGAGCGGGAAGCGGTGACGGGTGGTCCGTCCGGGGACAGGAGCCCCCCGGAACCGCTGCGCGCCGGTCCCCGCCCGGAACCCGGGCACCCTTCCAAAGGCCGGGACGGCACCCCGTCCGGAACCCGGGACGGCACCGCATCCGGAGCCCGACCGCCCCCCAGCCCCAAGTTGAACACGTTCAAAGATGTGCGCCATGATGAGGACGCGCGAGAGCGCCCCACCGCGGCCTGCGGCGAAGGGCGGTTCCGTGCTGCCCCGTCACGCTCCGAAATCCCGCTCCAGAACCCGGAGTCGACCGTGCGACACCTGTTGCAACGCCACCCCTTCGCGATGCGCACCCACTTCGCGCACTCGCTCGTCCTCACCTACGCCCTGCCGCCCCGGCTGCTCGCCCCGCTGGTGCCGCCCGGCCTCGCCCTCGACACCTACACCGACCCGGACGGCACCGAGCACGGCTTCGTCGCCGCCGCGGTCGTGGACACCCGGGCGCTGCGCCCGGCCGCGCTGCCCGCCCGACTCGGCCGGGACTTCATCCTGACCGGCTACCGGGTCTTCACCCGCTTCCCGACCCCCGGCGGACGCACCATGCGCGGCCTGCGCATCCTGCGCTCGGACACCGACAGCCGGATGATGGCGCTCGGCGGCAACGCCTTCTCCCGCTACCACTACCGGCACGCCCGGATCGGCACCCGGGTGGCCGGCGACACGCTGGAGTTCAAGGTGGTCAGCGGCGACGGCCGTGCCGACCTGCACGTGCGCGCCGACCTCGGCAGCGCCCCCGCCGCCCTCCCGCCGGGCAGCCCGTTCGCGGACGCCCGGGCCGCGCGGCGCTTCGCGGGCCCGCTGCCCTACACCTTCGAGTACGAGCCGCAGACCCGCTCGATGATCGTCGTCAAGGCCACCCGGGCCCACTGGGATCCCGCCCCGGTGGCCGTCGAGGTGCCCCGGCTCACCTTCTTCGACCACGGTCCGCTGGCCGGCAGCCGGCCCCTGCTCGCCAACGCCTTCCACGTCGCCGGCCTCGACTACGGCTGGCACGCCGGAGAGCGCCGTACCCTCACCGGAGCCGCCCGATGACCGCCCCCGCCGAGTCCCGCCCGTCCGCCGTCCGCCCCTCAGCCCGCCCGTTCGTCCGCTGCTCCTCCGCCCTCTGCCCGTCCACGGCCCGGACCGACGGCCCCCGCCCGTCCGGCGTGCGCGAGGTCGTCCGCTACAACTGGCCGATGTACGCGGCCGGTGCGCTCACCGTCGCCGTCGGCGGGGCGCTGGCCGGCCGGCTGCCCGGCCCCGCCGCCGTGCTCGCCCGGGCGGCCGCCGCCACCGCCGCCGGGTACCTCGCCGTCAGCACCCTCGCCACCTGGTGCGTCTACGACCGCTCCGAACTCCACCGCTACGACTGGCTGCCCGCCCTGCTGCCCGACGGCCCCGGCGACCACCTGGTGATCAGCACCGGCCTGGACGAGGCCAGCCGCCCGCTCGCCGCCCGTCACCCCGGTGCCCGCGGCCGCCTCGCCGACCTGTACGACCCGGCGCTGACCGGCAGCGGCTCGATCCGCCGCGCCCGCCGCCACGCCCCGCCCGCCCCCGGCGCCATCCCGGCCCGCCCGGGCGCCCTGCCCGCCGCGACCGGCGCCCTGGACACCGTGTTCGCCGTCTTCGCCGCCCACGAGCTGCGCCGGCCCGCCGACCGCGCCGCCCTGTTCGCCGAGGCCGCCCGCAGCCTGCGCCCCGGCGGCACCCTGCTGCTGGTCGAGCACCTGCGGGACGCCGCCAACGCCGCCGTCTACGGTCCCGGCGCCTGGCACTTCCTGCCCCGCGGCACCTGGCTCCGGCACGCCGCCGAGGCGGGTCTGCACCCGGCCGCCGAGCGCCGGATCGCCGGCCTGGTCACCGCCTTCGCCTTCCGGAAGTCCGCGCCATGACCGGACTGATCACCCTGGAAGGCCAGTTGCGCCTGGTCGGCGCCGCCCTGGTGACCCTCGGCCTGGGCCACGCGGTGCTGCCCCGCGTCATCGGCTGGCCCGCCGACCTGTCCGGCACCACCCTGCTGACCCGCCAGGTCTCCTACGCCCACCTCTTCTTCATCGGCCTCGCCTGCGCCCTGCTCGGCCTGCTCCCGCTCTGCCTGGCCCCCGACCTGCTGGCCGGCGGTCGGCTCGGCACCGCCCTGCTGGCGGGCCAGACGCTCTTCTGGGGCCTGCGCTGGCTCCTCGAATTCGCCTACTTCTCGCCCCGGCTGTGGCGGGGCGACCGCCTTCGCACCGTCGGGCACCTCGGCCTCTCCGTGCTGTGGACCTGGGTGACGGCGGTCTTCGCCGGAGCCCTCTGGCACACGGTCTAGGATCAGTCGCGACCCCAGGAGCCCACACACCCCTCAAGGATCATGCGGTGACCGTTGCTTTCCCCCGTGCTCGCGCCGTGCGGTCGGCCCTGTCGGCCGGCGCCGTCCTGCTGGCGGCCACCTCCTGCTCCGGTTCGGCCGACGCCGCGCTGACCAGCGCCGAGGCCAAGAAGCAGACCGACGCGTACTTCTCCGAGACCTTCCTCGCCTTCCCGAAGCCGATCTCGCCGGTGGTCGACCGCGACGGCGAGGAGCAGTGCTTCAAGAAGGGCGCCCCCTCGGAGCCGGACGGCCGGGTCAAGGCCGTCACGTACCGATTCCTGCGGGACATTCCGGCCGATCACCACGGCACGATCTTCGACGCCTTCCGCGGCCACCTCGTCGTGGCCGGATTCCGGGTCACCGACAGCAGGCCCGGGGTGATCGTCCTCACCAACCCGGACAACGGCTTCAAGGCCTCCATCTCGGACGGCGACAACTGGCCCGCCACGCTGGTCGTCGGTTTCGAGTCCCCCTGCGTCTCGCCCGCCGGGGCCAAGCCCGCCAACGGTTGAGCCCGCCAACGGCCGAGCACGCCGGTCCCTCCCCTCGCGCACCCGCCGCCGCTCCGCGGGGCGCGTCCCGTCAGACGTTCGCCGGGAGGGCCGGCGCGCGGCGCGGCTGGGGCGGCAGGGCGAGGGTGAGGGCCTCGCGGGAGGCGGCCGGGAGGGCGAGGGCGGAGGCCGTCTCGGCGGGCAGCGGGTGGAGCCCGAGCAGGGCGGTGGTCAGTCGGGTGGTGGCGCGGTGCCAGTCGGGTATCCGCTGGAGCATGGCGTGGCCGCTGCCGGTGACGGTGTAGCCGCAGACCCGGGCGCCCGCGGCGCGGCTGCGGGCGGCGAAGGCGTGGGTGTCGGCGGGCGGGGTGACGGTGTCGCGGTCGCCGTGCAGCATCAGCACGTCCCGTCCGGCGAGCTGTTCGCACGGGTCCTCGGCCGGGCACCAGGGCGCGAGGGCGACCAGGCCGGTGACGGCCGGGTGCCCGCCGGCCTGCAGCGCGGCGCGCCCGCCCATCGAGTGGCCGACCAGCACCGTCGGCACCGGCCCGAGCAGTGCGGTCAGTTCGTCGAGCGCGGCGGTCGCGTCCCGTGCGGCGTCGGCCCGTTCGCCGTTCCAGCCGCGGTGGCGGTAGCGGACCGTCCCGATGGCGATGCCGGCGTCCGCGGTCGCCCGGGTGAGCCCGCGCAGGAAGCCGTGCATCCGCAGCAGCGGGAGGTTGAGGCGCCCGGGCCGGGCGAAGTTGTGCTCCTCGCCGCCGTGCAGCACGAGGACGGCGGCCCGGGCCGCTTCCGGGCGGACCTGCCAGTGCAGCGCCCGGTGGTCCACCGCGCGCTCCGCCGCCGTACCGCTCACTGTCGCACCGTCCCGTCGTCCGTCCCGCCCGTGGCCCGTCCCCGGACCGCCACTGTACGCGGGCGCAGGGCCGGTCCGTTCACCCGAGGGAACCATCCCGGACACCGGGCGCGCGCGACCGGATCGGGGGCCTGCTATTCACGAAGGGTGGGGGGCCGGTAGCGCCCGCTCGTGGCGCCGTGTCACCGAGTGGAGGACTCCGTGGCTCAGCAGCTCGCTCTGTCCGTCGACTTCGGGTCGGGTTTCACCCAGGCCTGGTCCAAGATCGCCAAGGTCATTCCGCAGTTCATCGCCTTCCTGGTGATCCTCTTCATCGGCTGGATCGTGGCCAAGGCGATCGCCAAGCTCCTCGACCGGGTGATGCGCAGGCTCGGCTCGGAACGCGTCGCCGAGCGGTCGGGCATGGCCGCCCGCCTGGCCGGGTCCAAGTACGACATGACCGGCATCATCTGCAAGGTCGTCTACTACATCGTCCTGCTGATGGCCCTGCAGCTGGCGTTCGGGGTCTTCGGCCCGAACCCGATCAGCGTGATGATCCACAGCATCGTCGCCTGGCTGCCCAGGGCCATCGTCGCCGTCGTGATCCTGGTGGTCGCGATGGCCATCGCCAACGGCGTGCGCGACATCGTGGGCAACTCGCTCTCCGGCGCCTCGTACGGCCGGGCGGTCGCCACCACGGTCTGGGCGTTCATCGTCGGCCTCGGTGTGATCGCCGCGCTGGGCCAGGTCGGGATCGCCACCGCGATCACGACCCCGGTGCTGATCGCCGTGCTCGCCACCATCGCCGGCGTGCTGGTGGTCGGCGTCGGCGGCGGCCTGATCCTGCCGATGCGCCAGCGCTGGGAGCGGTGGCTGGACGGCGCCGAACGGGAGACCGCCCGGCTGCGTGGCAGCTCCTACCAGGCCGGCCGCTCCGACGCGCTGTCCAACCAGCCGGTCCGGCCCGCCACCCAGACCGGTCCGGGCACCCCGCCCGCGCCGGGCATCGAGGGCGACCAGAACCGGTGACGCGCCGGGGCCGCCGGCCCCCGGCCGGAACCGGTGGTCACCCGGGCCCGGTAAGGGCCTGCCAGGGCTCAGACCTCCAGCAGGCCCTGCTCGCGCACCAGCCAGCAGATCGCCGTGAGCCGGATGACGGCGTAGTCGTAGCCGACCGGCTCCCGCCAGCCGATCTCGGTGAGCGCGTCCACGAAGCCCAGCGCGTAGTCCGACAACTCCTCACGGTCCACGGGCCAGGGCGCGAGCTCCGGCCCCTGGGCGTACAGCAGTTCCCGCAGCATCGCCACGTGCTGGTCGACCGCCGCGACGAAACCGGGCTCGAAGGCGAACTCGGCCAGCCGGGGCGTGAAGGCCGTCACGATGCCGGGCAGCGGACAGCCGGCCGGCTCGTCGGGGGAGCGCCGGGAGTAATCGTCGGAGGTCGCGAACATCCGTCCACGTTAGGCGAGTCCCCGCGCCGGAACGGACGCCCGTGACGGTTCCGTGCTGAGACCTTGGCCACCCCGCCCGCGCCGCCCGCCCGTCGCGGCGACGTTCCGTGGCCGGTCCGGTCCGCTCTGCCGATCATGGGGTGCTCCGTACCAGAATGGCCGGCATGGATCTCCGCATCTTCACCGAACCCCAGCAGGGCGCGAGCTACGACACCCTCCTCAAGGTGGCCCGCACCGCCGAGGAGCTCGGGGCCTTCAGCGCCTTCTTCCGCTCCGACCACTACCTGAAGATGGGCGACGTCGACGGCCTGCCCGGGCCGACCGACGCCTGGATCACCCTGGCCGGACTCGCCCGCGACACCAGCACCATCCGCCTGGGCACCCTGATGACCGCCGCCACCTTCCGGCTCCCGGGCGTCACCGCGATCCAGGTCGCCCAGGTGGACGCGATGAGCGGCGGCCGGGTCGAGTTCGGCCTCGGCGCCGGCTGGTACGAGGCCGAGCACACCGCGTACGGGATCCCGTTCCCGAAGGAGAAGTTCGGTCGGCTGGAGGAGCAGCTGGCGATCATCACCGGCCTGTGGCGGACCAAGCTCGGCGACACCTTCGACTTCGCCGGCGAGTACTACACCCTGACCGACTCGCCCGCGCTGCCCAAGCCCGCCCAGGAGCACGTCCCGGTGCTGGTCGGCGGGCACGGCCCCCGGCGGACCCCGGCCCTGGCCGCCCGCTTCGCCGACGAGTTCAACCTGCCGTTCGCCTCGGTGGACGACACCGCCGCCCAGTTCGGCCGGGTCCGCGCCGCCGTCGAGGAGGCCGGGCGCCCGGCCGACGCCCTGGTCTACTCCAACGCCCAGGTCGCCTGCGTGGGCCGGGACGACGCCGAGGTCGCCCGCCGGGCCGCCAGGATCGGCCGCGAGGTCGAGGAGCTCAAGGAGAACGGACTGGCCGGCACCCCCGACGAGGTGGTCGAGAAGATCGGCCGGTACGCGGCCGTCGGCAGCGAGCGGACCTACCTCCAGATCCTCGACCTGGACGACCTCGACCACCTGGAGCTGATCGCCTCCCGGATCGCCCCGCAGCTCGGCTGAGGTCCGCCACCGGGCCACCGGGCCACCGGGCCGCCGGAGGCCCGAAGGCCCGGTGGCCCGGTGGCCCGGGCCCGGCCGGGTCGTCCGTACCCGCCCCGACCTCCGCCCTTTACTCGTTCTTGGGAATGCGCCATGCTCCTTGGACAGGAACGGCGGGGGGAGACCGGGTGAGCGGGACGAGAACGGTGCGGACGGCGGCGGCGCCGAGAGTGCCGCCGCCGCGCACCACCGGGGAGCGGGTCGTCCTGCCCACGCCGCACGAACCGCCCGCCCGGCACGAGCTGCGCGGGCCCGGACCGGCCGTCCTGCGCTACCCCGCCGGGGACCTGCTGGTCGTCACCGGCCTGCCCGGTAGCGGCAAGAGCACCCTGATGCGCCGCTGCGTCCGCGCCCCGCTGATCGACTCCCAGCTGGTCCGCGAGGAGTACGCGGCCCGGCTGCCCGGCCGGCTGCCGTACGCGCTCTACCGCCCGCTGGCCCGGCTCGCCCACTACCGGCGGCTGCGCCGCGCCGTCCTGGACGGCGGGCCGCTCGCGGTGCACGACTGCGGCACCCAGCCCTGGGTGCGGGCCTGGCTGGCCCGCACCGCCGCCGGGCAGGGCCGCCGGGTGCACCTGCTGCTGCTCGACGCGGACCCGGCCGAGGCATTGGACGGGCAGCGGCGGCGGCGGCGCGGCGTCTCGCGCTACGCCTTCGCCCGGCACCTGGCCGCGGTCGCCCGGCTGCGCCACCGGATCCTGGAGGCCGGCCTGCTGCCGGCCGGCTGTGCGTCGGCCGTGGTACTCGACCGGGCCGCCGCGCGCGCCCTGCGGGAGATCGACTTCACGGCGTCGTAGTCTCGGCGAGTCCGCGCCGGGCGCCGGCGGGTCCGGCCGGAGCAGGCCCGGGACGCGGCCGAGACCACGTCAACTCCCCCCTCAGGAGCGCTGATGCGCCGTACTGCCCGGGTGCGCCCGCGTGCCCCCCGCCTGTTCCCCTGCGCCGCCGCACTGGTCGCCGCGGCCGGTCTGAGCCAGTTCGCCGCTCCGGCCGCACACCGTGCCACCGTCGCTCCGGGCACCGTCGCTCCGGGCACTGTCGCTCCGGGGCCTGCCGCTCCGGCGGTCGGGTGCGCGGACGACGACGATGCCGGGACGGCCGATGCGGCCGATGCGGTCGGTATGACCGATGCGGCCGGTGCCGCCGGTGCCGTCGCCCGGCTGCCCGCCGGCAGCCGCCCGGTCGGGGACCCGAACCAGGTCAGTGCCGCCGAGGCCCGGGGGATGCAGGCCGACCTCGACCAGCGGCTCGCCGAACTGGGCACCTTCCGGCGCCGGGTCGCCACCCCGACCACCATCCCGGTGTACTTCCACGTGATCCACGACGGCGACGCCGGACGGCTGGACCAGGCCGCCGTCACCGGCCAGATCGACCACCTCAACGAGAGCTACGGCGGCCGGGGCGAGGGCAACGCCCCGAGTCCGTTCCACTTCGAGCTGGTCGGCGCCGACTGGACCGACAACGCCTCCTGGTACACCGGCATGACCCCGGGGTCCCCGGCCGAGCAGGCCATGAAGACCGCCCTGCGCCAGGGCGACCAGGGCACCCTCAACCTCTACACGGCCCGCCTCGGCGAGTCCCTGCTCGGCTGGTCGACCTTCCCGAACGCGTACCGGGCGAACCCGGTCGACGACGGCGTGGTGGTGCTCGACGCCTCCCTGCCCGGCGGCGCCGCCGTCCACTACGACGAGGGCGACACCGCCACCCACGAGATCGGCCACTGGCTCGGCGTCTTCCACACCTTCCAGGGCGGCTGCCGGGCCCCGGGCGACTACGTGGACGACACCCCGGCGGAGCGCAGCGCCGCCTCCGGCTGCCCCGAGGGCCGCGACACCTGCACCGGCCCCGGGCTCGACCCGATCCACAACTTCATGGACTACAGCTACGACTCCTGCATGACCGGCTTCACCCCGGGGCAGGTCGAGCGGATGGCCAACGCCTGGGCCGTCTACCGGAGTTGAGACTCCCGTGGGAGTGGGGCGGGGAGGAGGCGGCCGGGAGGGAGGCTCAGCAGAACACCACCAGGTAGAGCAGGATCCGGTCGCCGGAGGCCCGGAACTCGTACGCCAGGTACTCCAGGCCGCAGGCGTCCAGCCAGGCGGCCGGCCGCTCCTCGGGCGTGAGCAGGGCGGGCACGAAGACGCCCGGGGAGGCCTCGTGCAGCCGGCCCCGCAGGCCCAGCGTCATCTCGTCCGCGTGGACCGCCAGCCGCTTCGCCAGCCGGCGCTCCACCGGGCCGCGGGCCAGCCGCCAGTAGCGTCCCTCGGCGTCGACGAAGCCGCCCGATTCGAGCGGGTCGTCGAGATTCCAGTACTCGTGCTCCTCCTTCTGCGGCAGGGCGGCCAGGACCTCGGCGAAGCCGCCGGTGCGGCGGCGGGGCTTGCTCGGCATCCGGGCATCCTCCCAGGTCCGGAAGGTCAGCGGCGATCGAATTGAATGCGATGGGCCGGTTTCGGCGTGGCAGATACCGACCGTTTGTCCGATTTGATCTATGTTCGGAGGGTCGGGACCGATCAGGAGCAACCGAAGGAGCAAGGCCATGAGTGCCATTCCCCGGATCGTCGTCGGTGTGGACGGCTCGCCCGCCTCGGAGCAGGCGCTGCGCTGGGCGATCGACTACGCGCGGGCCGTCGGCGGGACGGTCCACGCGATCGCCGCCTGGGAGTACCCGGCCTTCTACGGCTGGGCCGGGCAGGGCGTGCCGACCGTCGAGACCTTCAACCCCGAGGAGCTCGCCGGGAAGACCCTCAGCGAGACCGTCACCAAGGTGGCCGGTGACGACGCCGGCGTGGGGATCACCGAGAGCGTGATGCCCGGCAACGCCGCCCAGGCGCTGCTGGAGGCAGCCAAGGGCGCCGCGCTGCTCGTCGTCGGCAGCCGCGGCCTGGGCGGCTTCTCGGGCGTGCTGCTCGGCTCGGTCAGCCGCCACCTCACCGAGCACGCGCCCTGCCCGGTGGTCGTGGTGCGCGAGGGCCAGGCCACCGGCGGGCAGTCGGCCTAGCGCGCCCGGGGCCGGTGTCCCGCCGGGCCGCCGCGCGGACCAGAATGGAGACATGCCAGAAGGTGACTCCGTCTACCGCGTGGCGGCCCACTTGCACGAGGCCCTCGCCGGACAGCCGCTGACCAGCGCCGACCTGCGGGTCCCCGCCCACGCCACCGCCGACCTCACCGGCCGCCGGGTGCTGGAGGTCGCCCCGCGCGGCAAGCACCTGCTCACCCGCTTCGAAGGCGGCTTCACCCTCCACACCCACCTGCGGATGGACGGCCGCTGGGAGGTCTACCGCCCCGGCGAGCGGTGGACCGGCGGACCCGACCGGCAGATCCGCGCCATCCTCGGCACCGACCGGGGCACCGCCGTCGGCTACCGGCTGCCCGTCGTCGATCTGCTGCGCACCGCCGACGAACAGCGGGTCGTCGGCCACCTCGGCCCCGACCTGCTCGGCCCCGACTGGGACCCGGTCGAGGCCGTCCGCCGGCTCCTCGCCCGCCCGGGCCGCCCGGTCGTCGAGGCCCTGCTCGACCAGCGCAACCTCGCCGGGATCGGCAACGTCTACGCCAACGAGCTGTGCTTCGTCGCGGGCGTCACCCCCTGGACCGAGATCGGCGAACTCCCGCACCCCGACCGGCTGGTGGAGCGCGCCCAGCAGATGCTGGAGGTCAACAAGCTGCGCCCCGGCCACATCACCACCGGCGACACCCGGCCCGGCTACCAGCACTGGGTCTACGGCCGGGCCGGGCGGCCCTGCCCGCGCTGTGTGACCCCCGTGGTCGCCGGGCGCCAGGGCTCGCCGCCGCGCGACCGGGCGGTCTTCTGGTGCCCGTACTGCCAGCGCGGCCCGGCGCCGGACGTCACGACCGCTCGACCAGCGCGGGGTGGCGCGGGTCGTCCACCCGGACGGTGACGTCGGCCGCCTCGGCGGGGACGGTCTCCTCCTCGTAGCGGGCGAAGGCGGGCAGCGTCCACTGCTGGTCCGCCGGGGTGCGGCGGGCCAGCGCGGCCGGGCCGAGGGCCAGGTGGACGGTCAGCTCCAGCGGCAGCCAGCGGCCGAGCAGCAGGGCGCCGTCCAGCAACAGCACGCCGCCGGGCGGGAGTTCGGTGTACGGGGAGCGGGTCGAGCGGTCGGTGACCGGGTCGCGCAGGGAGGGCAGGACGCGGCCGCTGCCGCCCGGCTCCAGCGGGTCGAGCACCTCGCGCGCCAGGGCGCCGTCGTCCAGCCAGAGGTCGTGGAAGGCGTCCGCGTCGTGGTGGCCGTACTCCAGCCGGATCGAGGCCGGGCGCAGGAAGCCGGAGGCCGAGACCCGCAGCGTCGGGTGGCCGCGCAGCCGCAGCGGTTCCACCAGGGCGTCGGCGAGCGCCTCGGGGCGGGCGGCCGCCGCGCCGTCCACGGCCACCCGCAGGCGCCGGTCGCGGGCGCCGGGCAGGGCGGCGACGCGGTCGGCGAGCAGCTCGGCCAGGTTGTCGGGGGAGATCGGGCGTACCTGCATCGGGCCGTCCTGCCGTGTCGTCGTGTCGGGTCCGTCGGGGTGGGGCGTCGGGGCGCTCGGTTCGGTCGGGGCGCCCGGTTCAGGGGAAGGGCGTTCAGGTCCGGGGGGAGGGCGTTCGGTTCAACGACGTTCGGTTCAACGACGTTCAGTTCAGCGGAAGGGAGTGCAGGACGTCGTCGTGGCCCGCGTAGAGGCGGGTTCCGTCGTCCTGGTGGGCGGCGTCGGTGGCGAGCGTCCAGACGTCCTTGCCCGGACCGGAGTCGTGGAAGGTCCACCCCAGCTCGCCGGTCGCCGGGTGGATCGCGCTGACCCCGCCGACCGCCGTGCCCGGGACGAACAGCGTGCCGTTGGCGACCAGCGGACGGCTGCGGCGGTCCAGCGGGAACGGCAGCCGGCAGGACCAGAGCTCGGCGCCGGAGGACACGTCGAGGCAGCTGACGACGCCCTGGTCCCACGGGACGTACACCCGGGTGCCGTGCTCCAGGGGCGGCAGCGCCCGCCAGGACTCACCCCGGTGGGGCGAGTAGGTCCAGCCCGGCTCGCCGGTGGGGCGCAGCATGCGCACGCCGCCGGCGCCGTCGGGGACGTAGACGCCGGACGAGCCGGTGACGCACCAGCGCAGGTCCTCCTCGCCGGGCGCCGTCCACAGCTCGCGGCCGGTGGCGGCGTCCCGGGCCACCAGCTCGGTGCGGCCGTCGACGAGACGGATGCAGGCGAGGCGGCTGTCCCCGCCCCGGGTGGCGGGCGTGACGGGCTGCTCGGTGCGCTCGGTGCGGACGGACCAGCGCAGGGAGCGGTCGGCGACCCGCAGCGCGAAGAGGCGGTTGTCCGGCGGGGTGCGGTCGGCCCGCGGGCGGCCCCAGGAGTAGCCGTAGAGGATGCCGGGGTCACGGTCGTAGCCGGCGAGGTGGATCTGCCCCTGGAGTTCGTCGGGCAGCGGCAGGCTCCAGTCGGCGGCGGGGTCGGTGAAGTGGCGGGCCTCGAGGTGGCCCTGGTAGGTGGCGGTGAAGAGGTGGTCGGGCCCGACCACCACCTTGCCGAGCATGTCGAGGTCACTGGGCCAGTTGCGGGTGGCCGGCGGGTCGAAGACCAGCAGCCGGGCGGCGGTGCCCTTGGCCGGGTCGAGGACCTGCAGCCCGTTCCTGGAGAGGAAGACGGGGCGGCGGGGCGGGTCGGTGAGCCGTTCGGGGGTCATCACCTCCGGGCCGCGGTAGGTCCAGACCGGCGTCGGCCCCGACAGCGCGGTCGGATTCGGCCTGGTCGGCCCCGGTGCGGGGACGCCCCCGCCGGCCCCCGAACGGCCGAACGCCCAGGCGGCCCCGCCCGCCGCGAGCACCCCGGCCCCGATCAGCAGCCGGCGCCGGCCCGGTCGCGGGCGCTCCGTGCCGCCCGCGAGCACGTCCTCCGCGGTCTCGCCGCCGCCCGTCTCCTCGTCCCACTGCCACGACGTTCCGTGCGCGGACCTCTCGGACGACGGCGACTGCATCCGGCTCTCGCTTCCCCACCGGCGGCCCCACGCCGCCACCCGCCCGGAGAATATCGAACAGTCCCCGAACCGTCCGAAACCCCCGCAACGCCCGTATTGGGCTGTGGCACACAGTGGGAGACCCGTCCACAGCCCAGGGGAGGTGCGTCGTGACGGCTGAGATGATCGCACCCGAATGGATGCACCGGCAGATCACCGGTGAGCAGTACGACTCCTGGACCGACGAGCAGTGCGCTGGCATCGAGATCGTCGACGGGATGGTGGTCGTGTCCCCGAGCGCTTCCAAGCGGCACAAGCGGCTCGCCCGGTTCCTGGCGAACGCCCTGGACGAGGCGGGTGGCGTCGAATGGAACGCCGACACCGACTTCGACGTCCGGCTGCAGGACGTGCCGCTGAACAACCGCCGACCGGACGTGGTGGTCTACCGGGCGGACACGATCGACGAGTCGCCGACCAGACCGAACCACGTCCTGCTGCTGGTCGAGGCGGTCTCGCCGGGCTCTGAGCCCCGAGCCGGGCCCCGGGGCGGTGCGGGGCCGGTGCGGGCTCGCCTTGACACGGTTGCGGGCCAGGCGTAGCAAAAGAGCATGCGCCATCCGCACGCGACCGGTGGGGCCCCTGGTGCGCGGCCCGGTCCGGACCGGCTGTCGGAGCCCGGGGGCGGCGCCGAAGCGGACCGAACGGCCCCGCCGTCCCTCCGGGACTCGGCCCGGCAGCCGGAGCAGCGGCGGGACGAGCTCTTCGCCGAGGCGGTGCGCCGGGTGCTGGGGACCACCGGGGCGTACGGCGCGCTGGTGTACCTGCGCTCGCGGGACCGCGGGTCGCTGGTGCTGCGCACGATCGCGGGCGTGCCGCTGGCGGTGATCAGCCCGTTCCGGCGGGTGGCCGCCACGGGCCCGCTGCCGGTCGCGGTCTGCTTCCGGACCGGGCACGTGATCACCCTGACCGACACCGAGGACACCATGCGGCGCTTCCCGCAGCTCGCGGTCGGCCTGCCGTACGACTTCGCCTCCGTCTGCGTGCCGGTGGCGTACGGCGAGGAGCGCTTCGGCGTGCTGAGCGGGCTGTGGCCGGCCTCGGACGAGGGGCTTCCGGAGCCGGCCGCCCGGCAGCTGGCCGCGGTGGCCGCCCGACTGGGCGCGGAACTGGCCGCGTTGGACGAGCCCGGGCAGTCGGTGGAACCGGGGGGCGAGGTGGCCGTGGCGGAGCTCGCGCCGCCGTCGTCGGTACCGGCCACCCGGGTCGGGCTGTTCGACTGGGACGTGGCCACCGGGGCGCTCGCCGCCGACGAGCGGTTCCGGGAGATCTTCGGCTTCGGGCCGGGCGAGTTCGACGGCACGGTGGCCGCGCTGAACCGCAGGGTCGCCCCCGGCGACGTGCCGGCGTTCCGGGCCGCCGCCCGCGTCGCGCTGGAGCGCGGCGAGGTGCTGGCGGCCCGGGTCCGGGTGCTCGGGCCGCAGGGCCTGCCGTACCCGGTGGAGCTGTGGGCCCGGGTGCCCGTGGCGATCTCCGACGGCCGGACCCACCTGGTCGGCGCGGTGCTGGACGTGCGGAACCTGACCGCCGCCGCGGCAGCCGTCGAGCGGCTGCACGAGGGCGTGCTCTCGTTGGACGCCGACGGCCGGATCAGCTACGCCAACCGCGCCGTCGAACCGCTGCTCCGGGCCGGCCGCGAGGACCTGCTCGGCCACCACCCCTGGGACGTGCTGCCCTGGCTCGCCGACCCCTTCTACGAGCACCGCTACCGCGCCGCCCTGCTCTCCAAGCGGCCCACCGCCTTCCTGGCCGCCCGCCCGCCGGAGGGCTGGCTCGCCTTCTCGCTCTACCCGGACGCGCACGGCGTCACCGCCCGGGTGGTCGCGGCCGAGGCGCCGCTGGGCGCCGCCGAACCGCCCGCCGCCCCGCCGCCCGCAGACCGCACCGGGGTGGGCGGCACCCACCACCTGCTCCAGCTGGCCAGCGCGCTCACCGAGGCGGTCACCGTGCGGGACGTCTGCCGGGCGGTGGCCGACGAGATCCTGCCGGCCTTCGGCGGCCAGGAGCTCGCCATCTACGCGGTGCGCGACCAGCACCTGCACCTGGTGTCCCAGGCCGGCTACCCGGACGGCTTCCTGGACGCCTTCGAGGGCACCCCGATCGACGCCCGGGTGCCCGGAGCGGAGACGCTCAGCGCCGGCACCCCGATCTTCTTCGAGTCGGTGCGTGAACTCGCCGCCACCTACCCCGGCCTGACCCTGGACGAGATGGGCGCCTGGGCCTTCCTGCCGCTGATCGCCTCCGGCCGGCCGGTCGGCAGCTGCATCATCGGCTTCGGTCTGCCGCGCCGGTTCACCGTGGAGGAGCGCGGCCTGCTCACCGCGCTCGGCGGCTTCATCGCCCAGGCACTGGAGCGCGCCCGGCTGTACGACGCGGAGTTCGCCCTGGCCCGGGGCCTCCAGCAGGCGCTGCTGCCGCACCGGCTCCCCGAGGTGCCCGGCATCCGGATCACCGCCCGCTACCTGCCCGGCACCCAGGGCATGGAGATCGGCGGCGACTGGTACGACGCGATCGTCACCGGCGGGGACGTCACCCTGGTGATCGGCGATGTGGAGGGCCACAGCGTCGGCGCGGCCGCCGCGATGGGGCAGCTGCGCAGCGCCGTCCGCGCCTTCGCCACCGGCGGCGACCCGCCCGACACGGTGCTGGCCCGCACCAACCGGCTGCTGCTCGACCTCGACCTCGGGCTGCTCGCCAGCTGCTGCCTGGTCCGGCTGACCCCGGCCGTCGGCCTCGCCCGGATCGCCCGGGCCGGGCACCTCCCGCCGGTGCTGCGTCACCCCGGCGGGCGGGCCGAGGCGCTGTACGTCCCGGGCGGGCCGCTGCTCGGGGTGGACGACCGGGCCGACTACCCGGTCAGCGACCTGCGGCTGGGCAGCGGGGCGGTGCTCGCCCTCTACACCGACGGGCTGGTGGAGGACCCCGCCGTGGCGATCGACCAGGGCGTGGACCGGCTGCGCGCCGCGCTGGCCCGGGCCGTGGCGGGGGAGGACCTGGAGCAGGCGGCCGAGCGGCTGCTGCGCGAGGTGGGCTCGGCCCGCCGGGTGGACGACGTGGCGCTGCTGCTGACGGCCGTCGGCTGAACGGCCGTCGGCTGAACGGCCGTCGGGCACCGGTGACCAGGCGACTTTCGTCTCCGCGGGGCGGCGACGAAGGAGGACGGCGGTCACCGCGGCCGGACCGATAGCCTCGATGCGTGGAAGCGATAGCAAGGGCCTGGAACACGGCGGTACGGACGGCGCTGCCGGGGCCCTGGCGGCCCCGGCGGGTGGTGGGCGAGGCGGTGCTCGCCCTGCTGATGGGCGGTTTCGCCGCGCTGCTGGAGCTGCTCTCCAACAGCGGCCTGGCGGTGCCCTTCGGTTCCGCCGTCGCGGTGCTCTGGGTGCTGCGCAGGGGCCTGCCGGGAACCGTGCTGCTCGCCACCGCGGCCCTGGCCGGCTGGGCGGTCGGGCCGATGCCGATGCTGGTGTGCGCGGGCTGGACGGCCGGCGCGCGGATCCGCAGGGTCTGGTCGCTGGTCGGCACCTTCGCCGTCGGCTGGGTGCTGTTCACGGCGACGGGAACGGTGAAGGACTTCGTCGCGCTCTCGCCGAAGCTGGTCCTGTCGATGTCGCTGGGCTTCTTCCTGGTAGGCGCTGTGCTGCCCGCGCTCTACGGCCGTTACCGGGCGCAGCGCCGCGCCCTGCTGGACGCGCTGCGCGAGCGCAACGAGCAGCTGCTGCGCGAGCGGGTCATGGTGGTGCACCAGGCGCGGCTGCGCGAGCGGCACCGGATCGCCCAGGACATGCACGACAGCCTGGGCCACCAGCTGGCGCTGATATCGGTGCACTCGGGGGCGCTGGAGGTGGACCGGACGCTCACCGACCGGCAGCGCGAGGCGGTCGGGGTGCTGCGGCAGGCGGCGGTCTCGGCGATGCGTGAGCTGCGCGAGGTCGTCGGGGTGCTGCACGACGAGTCGACGGCGCTGCCGTCCACCGCCGGGTCGGCCGCCGCCGGGACACCGGCCCGGGGCGGGGTGGACGGGCTCGGCGGGCTGGTGGATTCCTCCCGGGCCGCCGGGGCGCGGATCGACCTCAGCCAGGAGGGCGAGCGGCGTCCGCTGCCGGCCGCCGTCGATCATGCGGCGTACCGGATCGTGCAGGAGGCGCTCACCAACGCGCACAAGCACGCCCCCGGCGCGCCGATCGCCGTCGCGTTGCGGTACGAGCCGGACGCGCTGGTGGTGGAGGTGACCAACACCCGCGCGCCGGAGCTCGTGGGCGCACGCGTCGGCGCGGGCGCGGCGGTCAGCGGCGGTCAGGGGCTGACCGGCCTGCGGGAGCGCGCGCGACTGGTCGGCGGCATGGTGCACGCCGGGCCCACGCCGGAGCAGGGCTTCCGGCTGGCGGCCGTGCTCCCCTATGAAGGGGCGGAGCCGGAGGCGGCGGCCGCGGCGGCCGACGGGGTCGAGGACTGGATGCCGGACGGCCTGCAGCCCGTCGAGGAGCCGGAGCGCAGGCGGCGCAGCCCGGCGGTGGGCTGCGCCCTCGGGGTGGTCGCGGTCGTGGTGATCGTGCTCGGTCTGTTGGTCTGGGGCGTGGTCGCCTTGGTCCGGGGCACCAACGACGCGACCGTGCAGCAGCCGATGTACGACCAGATCCGGACCGGCACCGCCGAGTCCGAGGTGCTGCGGACGTTGCCGCGCGGCAACGACTTCTTCACCGACACCTACAAGGGGACAGGACCCGAGGTTCCGGCGGGCGCGCACTGCCGCTGGTTCGTCCTGAACGGTGCGCCCGGCGCCGGCTGGAACGAGGACCATGTGGCGCGATTCTGCTTCCGGGACGGGGCGTTGGTGGAGAAGCTGGAGTACATCGCCCGGGGCTGAGTGCCCCCGTGCGCGGGGGGTGCTCCGGCCGGGGTGGGCCGGGCCGGTTTCGGAGCACGAAGGTCCGGATCGGGGTGGTTCGGAGCGGTCTCGCCGGGATGTGAGGATGGTGCCGCAGCCGAAGCACCGTTCGAGGGGAATGACCAGCGTGATCCGAGTCCTCGTCGCCGACGACGAGCCGCTGATCCGGGCCGGAATCAGGATGATCCTCGGCTCCGCCGATGACATCGAGGTGGTCGCGGAGGCCGCCGACGGGCGCGAGGCGCTGGAGCTCGCGCGGGCGCACCGGGTGGACGTGGTGCTGCTGGACATTCAGATGCCGGTGATGGACGGGCTGACGGCGCTCGGGGAACTGGCGAAGGTCGCCCCCGGCGCGCGGGCGCTGATCCTCACCACCTTCGGGGAGCGCGAGAACGTCCTGCGCGCCGTGTCCGAGGGCGGTGCCGGGTTCCTGCTCAAGGACACCGCGCCGAACGAGCTGATCCAGGCCGTCCGGGCGGCGGCCGGCGGGAACGCCTTCCTCTCCCCGGCCGCCACCCGGCACATCGTCGACTCGCTGGCCTCCGGGCGCAGCGCCTCGCTGGCCGCCCGCGCGGTGGCGGCGCGGCGCAGGCTGGAGGTGCTCACCCCGCGCGAGCTGGAGGTGTTGGCGCTGCTCGGCGAGGGTCTGTCCAACGCCGACGCGGGGGCGCGGATCCACATGAGCGAGGCGACGGTGAAGACCTACGTGAGCCGGATCCTGGCCAAGCTGGGCTGCGAGAACCGGGTCCAGGCGGCGTTGCTGGCGCGGGATGCGGAGCTCGACGGCCACGACTGAGGGTCACTTTTCGATCGCCGTGCGTAGTGGGTGTGACGGATGCCACTCGTCGGCGTCGCGGAATCGGGAACTCCGGACCGAATGGTGACGGTGCGTCAGCTGACGATTCCTCTACGTGGATGGCGTGTGAGCTTTCTCGGAGGGATAGGTGTGAGCGAGGGCACGGATTCCGACCGTTTGATCTTGGAAATTCGGTCGAAATCGGTCAAATCAGGCACATTTTCTTGATCAATACCGCCGGTAACAGTCAACTGACCTGCGACGTCCAAGAATTGCTTGCTGCGTCCGGGTGATGCCCCCTAGCTTCATTGGCGGCGCAACGAGCGCCACCCGGGTTCACCCCGACGCATCGCCCGCCGACTGACCAACGGCGCGAGGGCGGTGCCCGCCGACCAGCCGGCTCGAACAGGCCGTCGGCGTGCGGAGGTGACCGGGGCGGCACGGCACGTCCGACACGTGTCCGGCCGCCCGTCGAGCGAGGTGAGCGAAAAACTGCCGGCCCATGTCCCGGGCCTGGTTCCGCATGCCCACCCGGGACTTGTCGAGAGGACTTGTATGAATCCCCGTCACGAGACCGCCGCTGCCACCGACACCACCGCCACCGCCACCAGCGCCGCCAGGCGTCACCGCGTTCGGATGGCGGTCGTCGCGGGCGCCGCCGTCGCGGCCCTGCCGGTGGCCGGCCTCGTCACGGCCACCTCGGCCTCCGCCGCCACCGCCTCGACCTGGGACGCCGTCGCCCAGTGCGAGAGCGGCGGGAACTGGAGCATCAGCACCGGTAACGGCTTCCACGGCGGACTGCAGTTCTCCCCGTCCACCTGGGCCGCGTACGGCGGGACCGCGTACGCCTCCCAGGCCAACAAGGCGACCAGGGCGCAGCAGATCGCAGTCGCGGAGAAGGTCCTCGCCTCGCAGGGCCCGGGCGCCTGGCCCGTCTGCTCGCAGAAGGCGGGTCTGAGCAGGGGCGGCGCCCCGGCCGCCGTCGACACCTCGGGCGGCGAGGCGGCCAAGCCGACCGCGAAGGCGGCCAAGCCCGCCAAGCCCGCCGCCGCGCCCGCCGTGCCCGCCGCGCCCGCCGCCAAGCCCGCCTCCGGCAAGGCCGCCGCCACGCAGCAGGCGCCCAAGGCGCAGCCCTCCGCCAAGCCGGCGCAGTCCGCGCCGGTCGCGCCGAAGAACACCGCCGCGGGTGGCTACACCATCAGGAGCGGTGACACCCTGAGCGAGATCGCGGCCAAGTTCGGCACCGACACGGACAGCCTGTACCGGAAGAACGTGCGCACCATCGGTGACGACCCGGACCTGATCTTCCCGGGCCAGACGCTGACGGTCTGACGGCCCGACGGCCCGACGCGAAGCCGTCCGGCGGAGCCTTGCGAACCGGCCGGAGCGGCCGCCCTGGACGGGGGCGGCCGCTCCGGCCGGTTCCGGTGCGTTCACGGGCCGTTGACGGCCCGTTACGGGCCGCCGAGGGCCGTGGAGGCTGTGGCTGACCCCGAACGGCCGGTTCGCCGCGCACTTCGACCCGGAGTCGGTGCGCCGCCCGGACGGTTCCGGTGCGGCCCGTGCGGTGGTGGCGGCCTTGCGGGCGGCCGGCTTCGAGTACCGGGCGCGCCGGCACCTGCTGGTCCTGGACGGCGGACGGAAGGTCGCGCTGCCCTTCGCCTACGCCGGAGCCGACCCGGCGGCCGGGCCCAACTACACGGGTCAGCCGGCGGTCGGGTCGTACTACCGCCGGCGGGAGTGCGCGCCGGGGTGAGGGGCGCTCGGAGATATGGTTGAACGTTGAACGCAACGTCCGAATACCGCCGGAGGTTTGAAACGCCCGGGGCCAGGATCGAGTCATGTCCGAGATGGCAACGAGGAGTTCTGGAGACATGACGATGAACGGTGCGACGGCGCTCGACGGCAAGGTGGCCCTGGTGACCGGCGGCAGCCGGGGGATCGGGGCGGCGGTCGCCCTGCGGCTGGCCGAGGACGGCGCCGACGTGGTGCTGACCTACCAGGGCGGCGCGGAGCGGGCCGAGGAGGTCGTCGCGAAGATCACCGCGATGGGGCGGAGCGGCTGGGCCGTCCGGGCGGACAGCGCCGACCCGCAGGCTGTGCAGGGCGTGGTCGAGGCCGTCGTCGAGCGGTTCGGGAAGCTGGACGTCCTGGTGAACAACGCGGGTGTCGGCGTCCTCGGCCCGATCGGCGACCTCACGCTGGAGGATGTCGACCGGACGCTGGAGGTCAACGTCCGGGCGCCCTTCCTGTACGCCCGGGCGGCCGGCGGGCACCTGGCCGAGGGCGGGCGGATCGTCACCATCGGCAGCTGCGTCGCCCAGCGCGTCGCCTTCCCCGGCGCCACGCTGTACGCGACCAGCAAGGCCGCGCTGATCGGCCTGACCAAGGCGCTGGCCCGGGAGCTCGGGCCGCGCGGGATCACCGCCAACCTGGTCCACCCCGGGCCGATCGACACCGACATGAACCCGGCCGACGGCCCCTCGGCGGAGTTCCAGAGCGGGCTCACCGCGCTCGGCCGCTACGGCACCGGCGCGGAGGTGGCCGCCGCCGTCGCCTACCTGGTGGGCGAGGACGGCCGGTACGTCACCGGTGCCGAGCTGGCGGTGGACGGCGGCTTCGCCGCCTGACGCCCTGTGGGCCTACGGGCCGGTGGGCACGGTGTCGTGACGGGTGGTTGTCGGTGCCCGCGCTTACGATCACCCGGCACGGCACCGTGCCCCCGCCCCGGGATCCCGTACCGAGAGGTGTGCCATGACCGCAGCGGAAGACCCGATCGAGCTGCTCGCCCGGGCCCTCGCGCAGACCGCCGGGCTGATCGACGGCACCGGCGTCGAGCTGGCCGGCCACCCGACGCCCTGCCGCTCCTGGGACGTCGGCGACCTGATCAGCCACCTCCTGCACGACCTGCGGCAGTTCACCGTGCGGGCGAAGGGCGGGCAGCCGGACTGGTCGGAGCCCTTCGAACGGGTCGAGGAGGACTGGCTGCACGCCTTCGAGGCCGGGGCGGAGGGGCTGGTCGACGCCTGGCGGGCGGCCGGTGACCTCGGCGGCACCGTGGAGGTCCCCGGCGTCGGCACCCTGCCGGCCCGCTTCCCGGTGGACCAGCAGGTCGCCGAATTCGCCGTCCACGGCTGGGACTTGGCCCACGCCACCGATCAGTCCACCGAGGGCCTGGACCACGAGGTCGCGCTCGCCGCGCTCGCCTGGGCCGGTGGTGCGCTCAAGCCCGGGTACCGCGGCTCCGAGGAGGAGCACCACGCCTTCGGCCCCGCCGTCGCCGTCCCCGACGACGCCCCGGCGTACGACCGGCTCGCCGCGTTCTTCGGCCGCGACCCGGCCGCGGGCCGGAGCAGCTGACTCCCTACGGGGGGCTCCGGCGGAACTCGGTCTCCGGGGCGCGCGGCGACGGGCCGTCGAGGATCGGGGGAGGTCGCGCAGGTCCGGACCGGCGGGTCCAGGGCGCGGAACGGCGGCGCCGGCCCGCGGTCAGCGCTTGGCGGCCTGCCGGGCGGCGGCCTGCTTGATCGCCTCGCGGATGCGCGGGTAGGTGCCGCAGCGGCAGACGTTCTGGATCCGGTCGATGTCCGCGTCCGTCGGGTTCGGGGTGCGGCGCAGCAGGGCGACGGCCGTCATGATCTGGCCGGGCTGGCAGAAACCGCACTGGGCGACGTCACAGGCGAGCCAGGCCTCCTGGACGGGGTGCAGCACCTCGCCGTCGGCCAGGCCCTCGATGGTGGTGACGGTGTGCCCTTCGCAGTCCTTGACGGACCGGGTGCAGGGCTGGAACTCCTGGCCGTCCAGGTGGCTGGTGCAGGCGCGGCAGACGCCCACCCCGCAGCCGTACTTGGGGCCGGTGACGCCGAGCTTGTCGCGCAGGACCCAGAGTAGCGGCATGTCGTCCGGGGCCTCGACGGTGACGGGCTGCCCGTTGAGGACGAAGGTGTGGGTGGGCATCGGGAGTCGGGATTCCTCAGCTGGTGGTCAGATGGTGCCGGTGGCCTGACGGGGGGCCGGTGCTCGGAGGTCGGTGCTCGGAGGTCGGTGCTCAGAAGTTGATCGGGAAGGAGCGTGGGCTGGTGCCGGTCGCGCGGGCGTAGGCGTTGGCGACGGCGGCCGAGGCGGCCGGGACGCCCAGTTCGCCGGCCCCGCCGGGCGGTCCGCTCGGCGGCATCAGGTGGATCTCGACCACCGGCGGGGTGTGCCGCTGCCGGGCGTAGCGGAAGTCGCCGTAACTTCCCTCCCGGAAGGCGCCGTTGTCCAGGTGGTTGCCGGCCTGGAGGATCACCGAGATGCCGTCCACCAGCGCGCCGGTCAGCTGGGCCTCCAGTCCCCTGGGGTTGATCACCCGGCCGACGTCGGCGACGACGACGGCCTTGGTCACCCGGGGGTCGGCGCGGTCGGTGGCGTCCAGCTCGACCAGGTAGGCGGCGCTGGCGCTGTGCTCGTCGTGGTAGCCGATGCCCTGGGCGTGGCCGGGGGGCATCGGGCGGCCCCAGTTCCCTCGTACGGCGAGCTCCTCCAGCACCGCCCGTCCGGCGGCGCTGCGCATCCGGTCGCGGCGGAAGGCCAGCTCGTCCTGGCCCATCCGGCGGGCGAGTTCGTCCATCATGATCTCGTCGGAGACCCGGACGGTGCCCGAGTAGACCGAGCGCCAGCTTCCGGTGTGAAGGTCCAGCGGCACCTCTGCGAGCAACTGGGTGGGCACTCCGACGTCGTACGGGATCTTCTCGGTGAGCAGGAAGAACAGCTCGGAGGCGGTGAGCCCGGCCATCGGGAGGTTGTAGCCGGCGGCGGTGAGCATGTCGCCGAGGCCGTGCCCGAGGTCGGTCAGGACGCTGGCCACGTGGTGCTCCCAGCTGAACACCTGGCCGAGGCCGTAGGTGGCCCGGATGACGTGGTGGCTGGCCGGGCGCACCCGGCCGTGGCGCATGTCGTCGTTGCGGGTCCACATCAGCTTGACCGGGCGGCCGGCGGCCTTGGAGACCTGGGCGGCCTCCAGGGCGGCGTCGAAGAACAGTCGGCGGCCGAAGGAGCCGCCGCCGCGCACCACGTGGACGGTGACGGCCTTCTCCGGCAGGCCGAGTTCGGCGGCGATGGTGCCCTGGGCGAGGATCGGGCTCTGCGCGGCGAACCACAGTTCGGCCCGGTTCGGCCGGACGTCGGCGACGGCGGTGAGCACCTCCATCGGGGCGTGGTTGACGAAGGCGAAGTCGAACTCCGCCTCGACACGGTGGGAGAGCAGCGGCGGGGGGAGGGACGGCAGGTGGGCGGCGCGCAGCCGGGACCGGACGTCGGCGTCGGACAGGCCCGCGACCGGGCCCGGGTTCCAGGTGACGCGCAGCGCGTCGCGGGCCTTGAGCGCCTGGTCGAAGGTCTCGGCGAGGACGGCGACGCCGGTCGGGATCCGCACCACGCCGAGCACCCCGGGCATGGCGCGGGCGGCGGAGGCGTCCAGGGACTTGAGGGTGCCGTTGACGGTGGTCGGCCGGGCGACCACGGTGGGCACGGCGCCCGGGACCCGGAGGTCCCCGGCGTACTTGGCGCGGCCGGTGACGATGTCGCGGGCGTCGATCCGGCCGGTCGGCCGGCCCACCACGCGCAGCTGGTCGGCGGCCTTGGGGACGGCCGGGACGGCGGGTACGGCGACGGTGGCCGCCTCGGCGGCGAGGTCGCCGTAGGCGAGCCGGCGGCCGTCGGGGGCGAGGACGGCGGAGTCGGCGGTGCGCAGGGTGGCCGCGGGAACGTTCCAGCGCTTGGCGGCGACGGTCACCAGCCGGGCGCGGGCGGCGGCGGCCGCGGCGCGCACCGGGTCGTACAGCGAGCGGATCGAGTTGGAGCCGCCGGTCAGCTGGTTGAAGAGCAGCTCGGGGCGGGCGTCGGAGAGCGGCACGTCGACGTCGGAGAGGCGGGCGTCGAGCTCCTCGGCGACGATCATGGCGATAGCGGTGGTGAGGCCCTGGCCGACCTCCAGTCGGGGCAGGTGCAGCGCGGCGCGGCCGGCGGGGGTGACTTCGAGGACCAGCAGGTGCGCGGTCGGCAGGCCGGCGATGATCATCGCGTCGCCGAGGTCGACGATGTCCGGGATGCCGGGCAGGCCGATCAGCTGCTGGGGGAGGGCGGTCTCCCGGGCCGGGACGGCGGCCGCGGCGGAGGGCGGAACGGGGGTCGGGGCGGGGGCCCGCGCGGCGGCGGGCGCGCCGGTGTCGAGGCCGAGACCGGCGGCGACGGTGAGGGTGGGCGCGGCCAGCAGGTAGGTGAGGAAGCGCCGGCGGCGCGTGGTGCCGTCCGTCGCCCCCGGGGCGTCCGAACCGTCCGGGCCGGCCGGGGTCCCGGTGCCGTCGGGCCGGTCGGCGCAGTGCGAGCAGGTCGGGTCCGAGGGGGCGGTGGAGGTGCTGATGGGGGGCCACCCTTCGAACCGGAGACGGCGACGGGAACGGGGGCGGGCGCTGTGGCCCCGGCCCGGTGCCGGATCGCGAACGCCGTTGAGCATAAAAGGGCGCTACTGACGGGTCAACACCGTCAAAGTTGGCCCCTGGTCTGCCGGATCGCGGTTTCGCGACGGTCGGCGGGGGCGGATTCGGAACGGGTACGGACGGCGCCGTGCGGACGCGGGCGAGACCGGGCGAGATCCTCCCGGAAGCGCTGGGAGCGCTCAACTGGGGCCCCTCGCACGCGGGTTCAGGGGTCGGTCGGCGGTGCGGCGGCGCGGTGAACTGGCCCAGGAAATTCCTTGATCACTGGACCGGTTCACTGGGCCGGTTCTTCCCTAGGGTGGGGGTGCGCCGGAATCGGCGGTCGCGGAGATCGGCTCCGCGCGCCGCCCGTCCGGCGGTCGCGGGCAGGGGTGACGGTCCGTGAAGACGTTTACGCAGGTGGACGCGTGTGGGTGACCGCCCGACGCGTCCGGCGGGTGACGCCCGCGCCGGAGAAGGAGAAGCATGCCGACCGACCGAGCCGCCCGTTGGGGTGCCCTGCCGCCCGCCGGGCCCCAGCGGACCCTCGCGGCCGCCCAGTTGGCCGCCGCCGTGGGCGACGGCGCGTACTACACCTGCTCCGCGCTCTACTTCACCCGGGTCGTCGGGATGTCGCCGACCTCCCTCGGGCTCGGCCTCACCCTCGCCTGGGCGCTCGGCTCCGTCGCCGGCGTCCCGCTCGGCCACCTCGCCGACCGGCGCGGCCCGCGCCGCACCTCGGTGGCGCTCGCACTCGGCACGGCCGCCGTGGTCGCCGCCTTCCTGGTGATCCGCTCCTACCCGCTGTTCCTGCTCGCGGTCTGCCTCTACGCCACCGCGCAGTCCGGCCTGACCGCCGCCCGGCAGGCGCTGGTCGCCGCCCTGGTGCCGCCCGGTCAGCGCACCGCCCTGCTCGCCCACATCCAGTCGACCCTCAACGGCGGACTGGCCGTCGGCGCGGCGATCGGCGGCATCGCGCTCAGTGTCGGCACCCGCGCCGCCTACCAGGCCGCCTTCGCCGTCACCGCGCTCGGCTTCCTGATCGGCGCGCTGGTCCTGCGACGGCTGCCCGAAGCCCCGCCCGCGGCGGCGCCGGCGGACGCCGGGCCGCGCCTCGCCGTGCTGCGCGACCGCCGGTACGCCGCCGTCACCGCGGTCAACGCCGTCCTGCTGCTGCGGATGCCCCTGCTCAGCCTGATCATCCCGCTCTGGATCGCCGCGCGCGCCCCCGGGATCGGCTGGCTCGGCTCGGCGCTGTTCGTGCTCAACACCCTCGCGGTGCTGGCCTTCCAGGTCCGGGCGGCGCGCGGCATCACCGGAATCGACCCGGCCGCCCGGGCGGTCCGCTCCGCCGGGCTGCTGCTGCTCGGCTCCTGCGCCGTCTTCGGGCTGTCCGCGCTGGACGTGCCGGTCTGGGCGGTCGCCGCGCTGCTGGTCGCCGCCTCCGTCCTCCAGGTGGCCGGGGAGATGCGCCAGTCGGCCGGCAGCTGGCAGATCGCCTTCGACCTCGCCCCGCCCGGGCGGATCGGCCAGTACCAGGGCTTCTTCGGCACCGGCGTCGCCGTCGCCCGCACCCTCGGGCCCCTGCTGCTCACCACGCTGCTGCTGGACGGGGGCCTGGCCGGCTGGCTGGTCCTCGGCGGGGTGTTCCTCGCCGCGGGGTACGCGATGGGGCCGGTCGCCCGCTGGGCGGCGCGGGGCGGCGGTCACGCGGCGTCACCGGCGTCACCGGCGTCACAGGCGGCGCCGGTGGCCGCGGGCGCGTCGCCGGGGGCCTGACCCCGAACGTCACGGCGGCGGCCCGGTCCGGCCCGGGACGGCGAGCCGGGGTCCGACGCGGGACGGCGAGCCGGGCGACGTCGGGCCGGCGCCGACCCGGGACGTGGCGGCGGTGGGCCGCGCGGGAGCGGGCCGGAAACCCGGTGGCCCCGGCCCGCCGCCCGCTGGCATGCTGGCCGCGTGGACCGACCCCAGATCTGGCTCGACTTCGCCCCCGAGCTGCACCTCTTCGTCTCCGCGCCCCGGCGGGGAGGCCGTAGCCCACTGCGCACCGACGGCAGCTCCACCCTCGGCCACGTCGTCGAGTCCCTGGGCGTCCCGCTCACCGAGGTCGGCGGCCTGCTGGTGGACGGCCTGGCCGTGCCCGACACCCACGTGCCGGCCGACGGCGAGGAGATCGCCGTCCGGGCCGTGGCCAGGCCGCAGGCCGTGCCCGCCCCGCCGCGCTTCCTGCTGGACGTCCACCTCGGCACCCTCGCCCGGCGGCTGCGCCTGCTCGGCGTCGACGCCGCGTACGAGAACCCCGACATCGGCGACGCCGCCCTGGCCGCCCGCTCGGCCGCCGAACAGCGGATCATGCTCTCCCGCGACCGCGGGCTGCTGCGCCGACGCGAACTGTGGGCCGGCGCCTACGTCTACAGCCACCGCCCCGCCGAGCAACTGCGCGACGTGCTCTCCCGCTTCGCGCCGCCGCTCGCCCCCTGGAGCCGCTGCACCACCTGCAACGGCACCCTGCACCCGGCCACCAAGACCTCGGTGCGCGAGCAGCTGCGGGACGGCACCGAGCGCTCCTACGACGCCTTCGCCCAGTGCGCCGACTGCGGCCAGGCCTACTGGCGCGGCGCCCACCACGCCCGGCTGGAGGCCATCGTCACCGAGGCGGTGCGCGACTTCGGCGACGGCCGGGCCGGCACCCGGGCCCGGGGATCCGGGGAAGGCCAGGGCCGCATCGGGGTCGTCTCAGGGTAGGGCGCCCTGGCGGACGGCCGGGCGCGCGTGGTCCCATCGGCGGTGGGGGACGAGACCACGCTACTCGCTCGTACGAGAGGCCAGGTCGTCGCAATGAGCCACTGAGGCTTGCGCCCAGGGGCACCCGGCGCCGGCCGGGTGCCCCGCCGCGTCAGGCGTCCACGACCTCCAGCCCGTACGCGGTCACGGCCTGGCGCAGCCCGCCCGGGTACCCGGCGAGCGCCGGGGTGAACTCCCAGTCCCCGGAGGCCTCGCGGTCGAACCGGCCGAGCCGCATCGCGGTGTTGGTCTCCGCGCCGTCCGCCAGGTGCACCACGGCCGCGTCCTGCCCGGAGCCGGCCTCCAGGATCAGCGCGGGGCCGGCGAACCCGCCCATGGTGGCCGCGGGGTGGTTCTCGGTGTCGGCGGCGGCGATGACGACCAGCCGGTCGACCTCGGCGGGCAGCGCGTCGAAGTCGACCATCAGGCAGGCGTTCGCGTCACCGTAACCGGTCACCAGTCGCACCGAACCGTCGGGCGTGGAGGCGTTGTTGTAGAACACCAGGTGGTCGTCGGAGAGCGCCACGTTCCCCGTGCAGACCAGCGCGGCGATGTCGTACTCCTCCTCCCCCGTCCAGTGCAGGAGCAGCCGGGAGGGCTCGGCGGCCACCTCGATCGCGGGCAGGCCGTCCAGGGCGCCCGCCTCGGCGGAGGCGTCGTCCTGGGCGGCCGCGAACACCTCGTCGAAGCCGTGGTGCTTGAGCAGCCCGACCAGCTCGGCGCCGTTGATCAGGCTGATCGGCTTGCCCGCGACGAACTGGTGCGAGCTGGGGCCGAACCTGCTGGTGGTGACCAGGACGGCCTTGGTCGCCTCCCGGTCGTGCCGCAGCGTCCCGTACAGGTCCCGCACCGCGGAGGGCGCCACCGTGTCCCGGTACCGCTTCACCTGCACGACGACGTTGCCGCCCCGGAACGGGTCCGGATCGATGCCGCGGACGTCGACTCCGCCGTCCCGCGACCGGGCGGTGAGCTCGACCTTCATGCCCATCGCCTCCATCAGCCTGGCGATGAGGCCCTCGAACTCGACCGGGTCCATCGCCAGCAGGAGCTGGAGTTCGCGGACCCGCCTGGCCATCCGGCCACGGTTGGCGTTGGTGTCGTCGCGGAGGTGACGGAACAGCGCGCGCTGGGCGCGGCGCTCGTCGGTGTCGGGGTTGCTGAGGCGGTGGAGCTTCCGGCTCCGGGACATGGGCGTGCCCCCTCTTGCATGGTGACGGTTGTTGCAGGCGTCACCGTAGGGGAATCGTGGACGAAGAACTGCCAGACCGTCAGTTCTGCGGCACAATCGAGACCTGGTCCGGTAGGGGGCCGCTACGGCGCGTGCAGGTCGAGGGTCCAGGCGTGGGTGGTGTAGGAACCCATCCGGGTCGGGTGGCGCTCGACCAGGGTGACGGTGAGCCGGTCGTCGGCGGTGCGGTGCAGCGAGCCGGTGAAGCGGGGCCGGTCCTGCGGGGCCAGCGGGAGCAGTTCGGTCAGGACGGCGTCGTCCAGGCCCGGGCCGACCGCGCGCAGCACCCCCGCGTCCAGCACCAGCAGGGTGCCGTCCGGCAGGACGAGGGGTGCGGGGGCCTGCGGGTCGGCGAGCAGCGGGCCGCGCTCGATCCGGCCGCCGGACAGCAGGCGGACCACCCGGCTCCCGGTGGGGTGGCGGCGGTCGGTCTCGACCACCCGCAGGCCGCTGCCGACCACGTAATGGCCGTAGCTGCGCCAGGAGTCGAGCAGGGTGCCGTCCCGGTCGTAGGCCCGGGTGTCGAAGGCGTCGTGGCCGTCCGGGCCGAGCACGAAGCGGCCGTCGCCGAGCGCCGCGCCGCGCTCACCGCGCAGTTCGGCGACGGTGGTGCCGTCGGCGAGGTCCAGCAGCAGGGCGGGGCCGTCCTGGCCCCGGGCGGTGTACTCGAAGGAGTCGGTGGTGACCAGCGCCCGGTCGCAGGACAGGTGCGCCGCGTTCGGGCGGCCCGGGCAGGGCCGCCACCAGCGGACCTCGCCGTTGGCGTCGACGCAGCCGAGCCCGCCCTCCCGGGCGTGCAGCTCCACCCCGTCCCGGCGGGCCAGCGGCCCCTCCGGGCGGCCCTGCGGCCGTCCGCCCCCGCTGCGGCGGTGATCCAGGACGGTGACCAGCCAGCTCCCCATGCGGGGGAGGCTAGCGGAGCCGGCTGAACGGCGGGGGTGCTTTCGATGGCCGTCCGGACGGCGGACAATTCCGCCAGGAGTCGAGGAGGAGGCCGCGGTGGAGTTCGAAGTCATGATCGAGATTCCTCAGGGGTCGCGGAACAAGTACGTGATGGACTTCGAGGCGGGTCGGATCCGCCTGGACCGCACCCTCTTCACGGCCACCCGCTACCCGGCCGACTACGGCTACGTCGAGGGCACCCGGGGCGGCGACGGCGAACCGCTGGACGCCCTGGTGCTCGGCGGCGAGCCGGCCGTGCCCGGCTGCGTGCGGACCTGCCGGGCGGTGGCCATCTGGGTGATGCGCGACGAGCGGGGCCCGGACCAGAAGGTGCTCTGCGTCCCGGCCCGCGACCCGCGCTACGCGGACCTGCGGGACATCGACGACCTGCGGTCGTTCGACCTGCTGGAGATCACCCACTTCTTCCTGGTGTACAAGGACCTGGAGCGCGGCAAGTCGGTCGAGGGCTCGCACTGGGCGGGGCGCGACGCCGCCTACGCCGAGATCACCGAGTCGCGGGCCCGCGCGGTGGGCACCCGCTTCGCCGACCCGGCCTGAACGGGCCTCCGGGGGGGGCGGGCGGTGGGGCACCGGCCCGCCCGGGCCGATGCGCCCGCCCGGACGGACCGGCTGACGCGGACGGTCCGTCAGAGCCTGGCGGTGCTCAGGATCGCCCGCACCTCGTCGCCGATCGCCGCCTCGTTCCGCTCGAACTCCGGTGCGGTGAGCAGGTTCGGGTCGGCCGGCAGGCCGGTCAGGACCGGGGTGTGCAGATGGCCGCCGGGGAGGTCCGGGGCGAGCAGCGTCCGGAGCCGGTTGGAGCGGTAGGCGACTTCGTTGGAGAGGTACCCGCCGCCGCCACCGGAGACCGCGCGCGAACCGGGGGTGGGGCCGTCCGGCCGGAAGACGGGGGCGGTGGCGCCCGCCGGGATCTCGGTGACGAAGGCGTTGACCAACACCGGGAAGGGCTGCTGGACGGCCGTCATGGCGCCGGTCGGCAGGGTGGTGCGGACGAACTGCGGCCCGGGGCCCAGCCCCGGGGCGTCCACCGGGTGCTGGGTGGTGCCGCCGGAGAGCGCGGCCACGTTGTCGGTCGCCGGATCGGCGGAACGGGCGCGCCCGGCCCACTCCTCCAGGGTGAACCTGCCCGGGTAGCCCTGGCTGATGCTGGTGATCAGATCGGCGGACTGCCGGCCCGGCCGCAGGTGCGGAGTGAAGGCGCGCTCCACGATGCCCCCGTCGAAGTCCCCGTACCGCACCGGCAGCACGACCGCCCGGACCTCCGCGGTGCTGCCGTCGGCCAGCGTGATCCGCTGCCCGTGCAGCTGGAGGACGGCCGAGCCGGACGGGTTGGCGCGGCGCGGCTCGGTGTCCAGGCCGAACGGGTCGAAGCCGCTGACGAAGATCCGCCGGATGCCGGGGGCGGCGTCGAAACCGTCGTCCAGGCCGCGCGAGGCGTCCTCGAAGCGGGCCCGCAGCGCGGCGTGGTCCACGTCGAACCGGGGCTCCCAGCGAGCGAGCCGGACGGTCATGGCGAGCCTGGTCCAGTACAGCGGGCGGTCGTCCCGGGCGGGCAGTTCGCCGCTCGGTCGCCGGCCCTGGGCGCGGTCCAGGCCGGCCTGCCAGAGCGTCCGGCCCCAGGTGCTCACCACCCGCTCGGCCTGACGGGCGTCGCGGGCGTCGCACAGGGCGGAGGGGAAGCCGCCGAGCAGCTCGCCCAGGCCGGAGCGCTCGGTGAAGCCGGCCGTGCGGGCGTCCTGGAGGCGGGCCTGCTCGGCGTCCAGCGGCACCGTGGCGGAGGTGCGGCAGCCGGCGGGGGCGGCCTGGGCGGCGGCCGGGGTCAGCAGGGCGGCGAGCGTTCCGGTGAGTGCGGCGGCCAGTCCGGCGGCGCGACGTAGACATGTCATGTTCGCTGACAATAGGTCCGGACCTGACGGGCCGCCAGAGTGCCGCCCCGGTGGCTCTAGGCTGGGCCGGTGACCGCGCCCGACCTCACCCCGACCTCCCTGATCGCCGACCCGTACGGCGGCTACGCCCGGCTGCGCGCCGACGCCCCCGTCCACCGGGTCGTCGGCCCGGACGGCCTGCCGTTCTGGCTGGTGACCCGCTACCCGGACGTCCGCCAGGCGCTCGCCGACCCCCGGCTCGCCCTCGACAAGGCGCACGCCACGCCCGGCAACTACCGGGGCTTCGCGCTGCCGCCCGCGCTGGACGCCAACCTGCTCAACATGGACCCGCCGGACCACACCCGGATCCGGCGGCTGGTCTCGCAGGCCTTCACCCCGCGCCGGGTCGCCGCACTGCGCGAGCCGATCGAGCGGGTCGCGGAGCAGCTCCTCGACGCCATCGAACCGCTCGGGCGCGCCGACCTGCTCGCCGCCTACGCCGCGCCGCTGCCGATCACCGTCATCTGCGACCTGCTCGGCGTCCCCGAGGGCGACCGGCACGACTTCCGCGCCTGGACCGACTGCCTGATCACCCCCGACCCCGACCGCCCGGAGGCGGCCAGGGCCGCCGTCAAGGCGATGCTCGGCTTCTTCACCGGCCTGATCGAGCGCAAGCGCACCGAGCCCGGCGACGACCTGCTCTCCGACCTGATCGCCGCCCGGGACGACCAGGAGGGCGGCGGCGGCCTCGGCGAGGACGAGCTGACCTCGCTCGCCTTCCTCATCCTGTTCGCCGGCTACGAGAACACCGTCCACCTGATCGCCAACGCGGTCCTCGCCCTGCTCACCCACCCCGACCAGCTGGCCGCCCTGCGCGCCGAACCGGAGCTGATCACCGGCGCCGTCGAGGAGTTCGCCCGCTTCGACGGGCCCGCCCCGCTGGCCATCCGGCGCTTCCCGCGCGAGAACGTCACCATCGGAGGCGTCACCGTCCCGGCGGGGGAGACCGTGCTGCTCGCGCTCGGCTCCGCCAACCGGGACCCCGAGCAGTTCGCCGACCCCGACCGGCTCGACCTGCGCCGCCGGGAGAACGGCCACCTCGCGCTCGGGTACGGCATCCACTACTGCCTGGGCGCTCCGCTCGCCCGGATGGAGACCGCGCTCGCGCTCACCGCGCTGCTGCGCCGCTTCCCGGCCCTCGCCCTGGACGTGCCGGTCGAGCGGCTGCGCCACCGGCCGACGCTGCGGGCCCGCGGGCTGCTGGAGCTGCCCGTCCGGTACTGAGCGGGGGCCGCCGGGAGGCCGGCCGGTGGTCCGCCGACCGCTGTCCGGCCGCCCGGCTCCGAGCCGTCAGGCCGCAGCTCTCCACGGGCCGTCGGGGGTCGCCCCCGGCGGCCCTCGCTGTCGGTGCGGTGCGCTTGAATGGCGTCCGAGCACCGTTCCGACCGGGGGAGACGCACCGATGACCACGTCCGACGCCGAGCTGCTGGCCGCCGCCGGGAAGCCCACCGCGGCCTGGCTGGAGTCCTGCTTCGGCCCGGGCACGCTGTGGCGGCCCGAGCCCGGGGCGCTGCCCGAGCGGCTGACCTCGCCGCAGGCCCGGCGGTTCCTGAGCGAGGTCGGCGTACCGGCCGTCGGGCTCGACTTCCTCGGCTTCGACGCCACCGACCTGCCCGAGCGCGGGATGTGGGAGGCGGACCTGGACGAGCTGTTCGGTGAGCGCACTCCGGACGACGACACCCCGCCGAGCAACTGGGGGTACTGCGTCGGCACGTTCGACGAGTGGCACCTGATGGTGTCCGGGGACACCGGCACGGTGCGGATCTACAACGCGGACGGCTGGGACCACGGGCGCGGCTGCGGTGGCTGGGCGGCCGACTCGCTGCCCGCGGTGATCGGCGCGCTGGCGCTGCTGGCCCGCCTGGAGGAACGGATCCGCGAGCGGGACGCCGGGGCCGCGCTGGACGAGTTCGCCGCGCTGGTGGCCGGGTTGGGGCAGGGGCCGGACGAGTCGGACCTCTGGGTGCGCCTGCTGGAGAACCTGCGCGAGGAGTACGAGGACCCGGACGAGGACTGATCCTCCCAGGGGCTCTCCGGGGCCCGCCTGGCCCTCCGAGGCCTCCGGAGCCCTTTGCGAGCCCGACGGCCGCACACCGCGCCTGCGCTGTGCGGCCGTCGGCGTTCCCGGGTGTTCCTGGCCGTCCCCAGGTCGTGTCCTAGGCGTCCCGGCGCCGGTAGGCCCCGGCCCGGGCCGCCTCCGTGGCGGCCTGCGCGGCGCGGTCGGCGGCCGCCTCGTCCAGCGGCTCCGCGGTGGTGAGCATCCGGTAGTAGAGCGGCGCCGAGACCGCCCGGACGACCTCGAACTCGTCGGTGTCCGAGGGGATTTCGCCGCGCTCGACGGCCGCGGTGACGCACGGCGCCCACTCCTCGACCCGGCGCCGGTAGAAGTGCCGCAGGGCCTCGGCCGCGTCCGGGTCGCAGTTCGCCGCCACGATGACGGCGCGGAACAGTGCGCCCTGCCGGGGGTCGGCCAGGGTGCGCTGGACGAGCCGGGCGTTGGCCCGGAGGTCCCCGGCGAGGGAGCCGCTGTCGGTGCGTGGCAGCGACTGCTCGGCCATGTCCGCGAGCAGGTCCGCGACCAGGGCGGTGGTGCCGCCCCAGCGGCGGTAGACGGTGGTGCGGCCGACCTCGGCCCGCTGGGCGATGTCGCCGAGGTCCAGGCCGTTGAAGCCGCGCTCGACCAGGGCGTCCTCGGCGGCACGCAGGACGGCGGCGCGGACCCGGGCGGTCCGGCCGCCGGGGCGAACCGTCCCCGGGGTGGAGGGCCCGGTCGTGGCGGGCTCGGGCGTGGGCGGCTCAGGTGTGGCGGGCTCGGACGGGGGCGGCTCGGGGCGGGGGAGCTCGGCGGCCATTAACGGGATTCCTGTTCCATTAGGGGGCTGGAGTCTGCTAGGTTCTAGGCATCCTAACGGAACGGGAGTCCCATTAGGGGCTTCGAGGGGAGAACCGCCATGACCATCGCCACCGACATGGAGTACCGCCGGCTCGGCGCGTCCGGACTCAAGGTGCCCGCGCTCAGCCTCGGCACCGGAACCTTCGGGGGCCGCGGCCCGCTGTTCGGCGCCTGGGGCACCACCGGCGTCCAGGAGGCCCGTCGGCTGCTCGACATCGCCATCGACGCCGGCGTCACCCTCTTCGACACCGCCGACGTCTACTCCGACGGCGCCTCCGAGGAGGTGCTCGGCCAGGCGATCCGCGGCCGCCGCGACCAGGTGCTGATCTCCACCAAGGCCGGACTGCCCACCGGCGACGGCCCGCAGGACGCCGGTACCTCCCGCGCCCGGCTCGTGCGGAGCGTGGACGACGCGCTGCGCCGCCTCGGCACCGACCACCTGGACCTCTTCCAGCTGCACGCCTACGACGCCGGCACCCCGATCGAGGAGGTGCTCGCCACCCTGGAGGACCTGGTCCGGGCCGGCAAGATCCGCTACACCGGCGTCTCCAACTTCTCCGGCTGGCAGCTGATGAAGTCCCTCGCCCTCGCCGACCGGCACGGCCGCCCCCGGTACGCCGCCCATCAGGTCTACTACTCGCTCGTCGGCCGCGACTACGAGTGGGAGCTGATGCCGCTGGCCCGGGAGGAGGGCGTGGGCGCGCTGGTCTGGAGCCCGCTCGGCTGGGGCCGGCTCACGGGGAGGATCCGCCGCGGGCGGCCGCTCCCGGCCGGCAGCCGGCTGCACGACACCGCCGACTACGGCCCGCCGGTGGAGGACGAGCTGCTGTACCGGGTGGTCGACGCGCTCGACGAGGTCGCCGCCGAGACCGGCCGCACCGTCCCCCAGGTGGCGATCAACTGGCTGCTGCGCCGCCCGACCGTCTCCTCGGTCATCATCGGTGCCCGCAACGAGGAGCAGCTGCGGCAGAACCTCGGCGCGGTCGGCTGGTCGCTGACGGAGGAGCAGGTGGCCCGGCTGGACGTGGCGAGCGCGCGCACCGCGCCGTACCCGTACTTCCCGTACCGCCGGCAGGAGGCCTTCGCGCGGCTCAATCCGCCGATCGCGGGCTGAGCGGCTGAGCGGCTGAGCGGCTGACCGGTTGCTGAGCGGCTGAGTGATGGCCGGTGCCGCATGGACCCCGGCCCGGGAGATGTCCGGGCCGGGGCCGGACCGGCTGCTGCGGGGAGGCGGTGGGCCCCGCGCCGGTGGCCGTGGTGGCGGCGGCCGCAGCGACGGCCGTTGCGGTCGCGGAGGGCCTCAGGCCTGCCGCCGGTGCCAGTCCGCGAGGAGTTCGGCCTCCCGGTCCGAGGTCAGGGCGTCCGGCAGGGGCTCGAACGGCCGGATGTCGCGGGCGGAGTCGGCCACCGGGCGGAGGGTCAGGCCGGTGGCGAGGGCGGCGGCCGGATCGGCGGTGCTGGTGGCGCGGATCTCCGGGGCGGCGGGCCACAGCGGGAGGGCGCGCTCCGGGACACCGGCGGCGCGCAGGAAGTCCTCGTCCACCCAGGTGAGGGTGGTGCCGGGCGGGGCGACCGCCGAGGCGATGGCGTCCAGCAGATCGGCCATGCCGAACGGCGGGGGCGTGGCGGCGTGGTAGGCGCCGGAAGCGCCCCGTTCCAGCAGGGCGACCATCCAGGCGGCGAGGTCGCGGACGTCGATCACCTGGACCGGCGCTTCCGGTCGGCCCGGGGCGAGCACCTCGCCGCCCCGGGCGAGGCGCTGGACCCAGTGGTCGAAGCGGTGGGTGTAGTCGCGAGGGCCGATCACGTACGTCGGGCGGACCAGCAGCGCCTCGGGGCCGAAGGCCTGCCGGGCGGCGCGTTCGCACTGGACCTTCAGGGTGCCGTAGGTCTCGGGAGTGAGCTCCTCGGCCTCCGGGCCGTCGGCGGGGAGCAGTGGGGAGTCCTCGGCGTAGCCCGGGGCGGCCGGGACGTCGTACACCGAGAGCGAGGAGACCAGCAGGTAGCGCCCGGCCCGGCCCGGGCCGAGGGCCTGCGCCAACGACCGTACCTGGCGCGGGAAGTAGGCGCAGAGGTCGACGGTGGTGTCCCAGTCGCGGCCGCGCAGTGCGGACAGGTCGCCGTCGCGGTCGGCGATCAGGTGGGTGGCGTCCGGGAGCAGTCCGGCGCCGGATCGGCCCCGGTGCAGCACCGTGACCTCGTGCCCGGCGGCCAGTGCCGCCTCGGCGAAGTGGAGACCGATGAAGCGGGTGCCGCCGATGACCAGAACGCGCATCCGGACATCGTGCCAGTCCGCCCCGGGCCAGGGCCAATCGGTGCGTGAATGTTGCTCAAGTTGTGCGTGGGGTGGGTGAGTCGGGGGCGGTATGCGGAGTTCCGGCGGCAAGCATGTTCGACGGTCAAGGGCGTGGGGGTGGCGAGAGTCGGCGATGACGGCCCGTGGACGGGCGGTCGTCGCTGGTCAGCCGTGCGCGAGCGGGAACGGACGGGAGCGGGCCGCGCAATCGTGACGGCCTCGTAACGGCTGATGCCGGGTCAAAGTTCCTTGTTCTTTGGCGAACTTGTGTGAAGTCCCTTTAAGCTCCCGTTAACAACGGCGGCTTTCCGCCACTCTCGAACTCGTTCCCGAGACGGGGCGGCAGGCCCAAACTCACGATGAGAGCAGGGATGACGACGACAAGTGAACGAACCGCCGGAGCCGCGCGCGGCCCGGGCGGGGGGCGGACGGGTCCACCCGGCCGCCGTGCCGCGGGCCTGCGCACCGCGGGCGGCGCGGTGACGCTGGCCGTAGTGGCCGGTTCCTGGTCCCTCGCGGCGGCCCCGCCGGCCTTCCCGCAGAGCGGCGACGGCACGGTGAAGGTCCATGTGATCCGGGCCGTGGACACCGACGGCGTCTGGACGCCCGGGCTGGAATCGGGCATGGCGGGCGTCAAGGTGACGCTCACCGACACCGCCGGGGCCGCCATCGAGGGGACCACGGCGGCCGACGGCACGGTGACGCTGGAGCCGGCCGGAAGCAAGCTGACCGGCGGCAAGTACCGGGTCCAGGTGGTGAATCCGAAGCCGGGCGTGCTCTACCCGGCCTTCGCCTCCCGCGAGGGGCTGGACGGCGGGGCGAACAAGCTGAGCTCCAACGAGGAGTTCGTGGACGTCTCCGGCGGCAAGACGGCGGACATCACCACGGGGCTCTGGAGCCCGGGCGACTACTGCCAGAAGAACGCGCCGCTGGTGTCGGCCTGCCAGAACCCGCCCGCGGACGGCGACAACCAGCACACGCTGGTGTCCTTCCCGTACAACTCCCGTGGTACGGCCGGCACGGGCTTCACCGTGACCGACCTGGCCACGGCGGGGCAGACCGGCAACCTCTACGGGATCGCCTGGAACAGGGCCGACCGGCGGCTGTTCTCCGCCGCCCAGGCCAAGCGGACCACCAAGTACGGCTCCGGTGGCCCCGGGGGGATCTACGTCACCGACGTGGACCAGAAGAAGACCTCGCTGTTCACCACCGTCCCGAACGCGGGCACCACCCCGCACACCGGGGGCAACGACGACGCCTTCCTGGCCGCGGTGGGCAAGGAGAGCCTCGGCGGCATCAAGATCACTGACGACGGCAAGGACCTCTTCGTCGTCAACCTGAACGACCGCCAGCTCTACCGCTACGACGCCACCGTGGCCACGACGTCCGCGCCCAAGGCCGTCTACGCCATCCCGAACCCGGGCTGCCCGGCGCCGGGGGACTGGCGTCCGTACGGCCTCGGCATCCAGGACGGCGTCGGCTTCCTCGGCGGCGTCTGCTCGGGCGAGTCCACCGGCAAGGCCTCGGACCTGCGGGCCGTGGTGCTGCCGTTCGACCTGGCCACCGGAGCGTTCAAGCCGGCCGTGCTGAACCAGCCGCTCGACTACCCGCGTGGCGTCACGGTCGGCAGCCAGTGCCCGGGCACCGCCTGGTTCCCCTGGCAGGACACCTTCCCGACCACTCAGAACGGCCAGGCCTGCGGGGACAACTACCTGGCCAACCCCGAGCCGGCGGTGGCCGAGATCGCCTTCGAGACCGACGGCTCGATGCTGCTCGCCTTCCGGGACCGCTTCGGCGACCAGTCGGCGGCCGCCCCGACGGGCAGCGCGATGACCAAGGTCCTGCCCGGCGGTGACCTCCTCAAGGCCTGCCCGGAGAACGGCACGTACGTGCTGGACGTCAACCTGGGCTGCGCGTCCAAGGCCCGGGGCCAGCGGTTCTTCGACAACGCCCGGATCGGCCACAACAACCCCGCCAACGCCGGGATGGCGTTCTCGAAGGTCGAGGACTCCATCGTGGTCTCGGGCTACGACAGCGACAGCAGGGCCTACGGCTACGGCAGCGCGTTCCAGAAGCGCGACGGCAAGGCCGACGGCGGTCTGCGGCTCAACGCGGGCGGCGGGATCCCGCCGTTCGGCAAGGGTGCCGCGATGGGCGACCTGGAGGTCCTCTGCGACCAGGCTCCGCTCCAGATCGGCAACCGGGTCTGGTACGACCCCGAGCGCAGCGGCCTCCAACTGCCGGGCCAGAAGCCGGTACCGGGCGCCACGGTCCACCTGTACGACGAGGCGGGGAAGCTCGTCGGTACGACCAAGACGACCAAGCGCGGCGAGTACTACTTCGACGACGGCAACGTCGAGGGCGGCCTCAAGCCGAGGACCAAGTACACGATCAAGCTGGACAACCCGGCGGACTACGCCAAGGACGGCCCCCTCTTCCAGTGGGTGCCGACCAACCACGACGTCGGTGACAACCACTTCATCGACTCCAAGGGCATCGTTCCGAAGGACGGCAAGTTCCCGGAGCGGGCGCTGACCACCGGCGGCCCCGGTGAGAACGACCACACCTACGACTTCGGCTTCCGCCTGCAGGAGGGTGCGCTGCGCCTGGTCAAGCACGACCAGGACGGCAAGCCGCTGGCGGGCGCCAAGTTCCAGCTGTGGCACGACACCAACGGGACCGACGGGCTCCAGCCGACCGGCGACAAGTCCGACACCAAGGTCGGTGAGCCCTGCACGACCGGCGCCGACGGCATCTGCCAGGGCACCGGCGTGCCGGGGACGTACTACTGGCAGGAGCTGAGCCCGCCCGCGGGCTACGAGGCTCCGGAGGCCACCGTCTTCGGTCCGCTCAAGCTGACCTCGGCGAACCTCGACGCCGGGGTGGAGGTGACGGCCGTCAACAAGCTGATCCCCACCCCGACGCCGACACCGACGCCCACCCCGACCGAGACGCCGACCCCGGCGCCGACGTCGGCGGCTCCGGTGCCCCCGGCCCCGGCCCCGCAGCCTCCCGCACCCGGGCACCTGCCCAACACCGGTGCGGGCGAGGGGATGCCGATCGTGCTGACCAGCGCCGCGGCGCTGATCGCCCTCGGCACCGCCACGATGCTGGTGGCCCGTAGGCGCAAGGCCGCCCAGCGCGGCTAGTCCGCGGCCGGTTCGCGGGTGGTTCGGAGGGGCGCTCGAAGCGGGGCGCACCTCCTGGGGCCCGGTGCGGGGAGACCCGCACCGGGCCCGATCGGGCGGGTTCGTGGGACCGTTGGTCCCCCGGACCCGCCCGACTGTCGTGTCCGACCGAGGAAAGGGAGCGGCTGCATGCCCCGCACGACGAAGGCCGACGGCCGCGGGCCCCGGCGGTCCGGCTGGCTCAAGGCGGTGATCGCGATCGCGGTGTGCGGCGCCGCGGTGGGCGGCGTGGCCGTCTACCGGACGGTCTCCGACGAGGCCGTCGAACGCCCGGTGACCACCGACGAGGCGGGCCGGCTCGCCCTGTCGCGGCTGAACCTCTACCAGGCGAGCCCGGTGGCGGTGACGCTCACGGCCCAGGAGGGCGGCGGCGTCACCATCCGGGTCGACGGGGTCGTGGACTACCGCACCCACCGGGGGGTGGGCCGCTACCGGACCACCGGCGCGAACGGACCGCTGGACCACGGCCTGATCGTCTGGGACACCGGCGGCCTCGGACTGGCCCCCGACCAGGCCGGCGCGGGAGGCACCGCCACCGCGACCCCCACCGACGCCCCGGCCTGGGAACAGGCCGAGCGCATCCCGCGCCAGGGCTGGTCACCGCGGACCTACACGGCGGACCCGCTCGACGCCGGACTGAACCTGCTGGTCCAACTCGGCGCGGACCGCCCCGACAACCCGCTGCTGCTGGCCCAGTCCGGGGCCCGCTGGCTGGGCCGGGACCGGATCGACGGCAAGGGCTACGACCGCTTCGCCGGTCCGCGCGCCCAGGGCGCCGCACCCGACGGGGCGCGCTCGCCGCTGACCTACTGGGTGGACGGCGACGGCGGGCTGCGCCGGGTGACGATGCGGATGCCGGGACTGGGCACCCCGACCACCGTCGACCTCACCGGACGGCAGGCGGACGCCAAGCTGCCCGAGGCCCCGTGGCTCACCGGCTGACCGGTTGACCTGTCGACCGACCGGCCGGGCACGGGCACGAGTCCGCAGGACAGGGCGGGCAGCCGTACGAAAATCGTTGGTGAGGCAGCAATGGCTTCATCATCTTCCGTTCACCCGGACCCGGCTGCCAGCATCGGCGCACCGTCACCGCCCGAGGGAGTAGCCGATGAACCGCCCCCGTTCCCTGCGCTGTCTGGCCGCACTGTCCCTGGTCGTCCTGGCCGCCACCGCCTGCGGGCGCTCCGACCAGGGCGGCTCCCCGGCCGCCGGCGGGGCGCACGCCGGACAGAACTCCGGGAAGAGCGCCGCCGAGCTGCTCCCGGCGAAGAACAAGCAGAGCGGCGTGCTCAGAGTGGCCACCTCCGTCGGGTACCCGCCGATGGAGATGTACAAGGACGGCACCACCGAGCTGACCGGGGTCGACCCGGACCTCGCCGCCGCCGTCGCCGGGAGGCTCGGCCTGAAGCTGGAGCTCGCCAACTCCTCCTTCGACGGCCTGATCCCCGGCCTCCAGGCCGGCCGCTACGACCTGGTGATGTCCTCCATGACGGACAGTGCGCAGCGCCGCCAGGCCGTCGACTTCGTCGACTACTTCCGCACCGGCGGCGTGATCATGACGAAGAAGGGCAACCCCGAGGGCATCAAGTCCATCGAGGACCTCTGCGGCCGGAAGGTGGTCCTCGCCAAGGGCAGCTCCAACCTGGAGATCGGCGAGCAGCAGAACGCCAAGTGCGCCACCAGGATGGCGATCTCGCAGAGCGAGGACGCCCCGACCGGGCTGCTCCAGCTGGACAGTGAGCGGGCCGTGGCGACGATCGTGGACTACCCGGTGGCGCAGATGTTCGTGCGGAACAGCGGCTCCTACGAGGTGCTGCCGGAGCAGTACGGCACGGCGCCGTGGGGCATCGCGGTGGCGAAGAAGGACTCGGGGCTGCGCGACGCGGTGCAGCGGGCGCTCCAGGAGCTGATCGAGAGCGGCGAGTACCGCAAGGTGCTGGACGCCTACCAGGTCGGCGGCAGCGCGGTGGAGCGCGCCACCGTCAACGCGGCGCAGTGAGAACGGCGGCACCGACGAGATGAGCACCGACATGAGAGACCCCGCCGTGCCCTCCGCGGCAGCCCGAACGGCCGCCGCGGCCACCGCCACCGCCACCGCCACCGCCGCCGGCTCCGTCGACGACGACCTGGCCTTCGAGGTGACCGCCCGGCCCCGCCCGGCGCGCTGGTTCGCAGTGCTGGCGGCCGCCTTCGTCGCCGTCTGGCTCGCCTGGACCGTCATCGTCAACCCCAACCTGCACTGGGACATCGTCGCCAGGTACCAGTTCGACGGCGTGATCCTGGAAGGGCTCTGGGTGACGGTCCAACTCACCCTGATCTCCCAGGTGGTGGGCATCGTCATCGGCGTGGTGGTCGCGGTGATGCAACTGTCCGACAGCCCGGTGCTGCGGACCACCGCCGGCGCCTACACCTGGTTCTTCCGCGGCACCCCGCTGCTGGTCCAGCTGATCTTCTGGTTCAACCTGGCGCTGCTCTTCCCGGAGATCAGCATCGGCGTCCCGTTCGACGGGCCCAAGCTGGTCGGCTGGCAGTCCAACAGCCTGATCACCGGCTTCGTGGCGGCCCTGCTCGGCCTGTCGATCAACGAGGGCGCCTACATGTCCGAGATCGTCCGGGCCGGCATCCAGAGCGTCGACCCCGGGCAGCGCGAGGCGGGCGCCTCGCTGGGCATGTCCAACCGGCAGATCCTCACCCGGGTGGTGCTGCCCCAGGCGATGCGGGTGATCATCCCGCCGTTCGGCAACCAGTTCATCTCGATGCTGAAGACCACCTCGCTGGTCTCCGTCATCGCCGGCGCCGATCTGATGACCGTCTCGCAGCACCTCTACCTCGCCAACTTCGAGGTGATCGCGCTGCTGATCGTCGCGTCCCTCTGGTACCTGGTGCTGACCACCATCGCGAGCGTCGCCCAGCACGCGGTGGAGCGGAAGTTCGACCCGGCCGGCGCCCCGCCGGCGCTGCACCGCCGGGTGTTGGCCAACCTCCGCCCGGGGCGCGGCGGGGCATCGAAGCGCGTACGGAAGGGGGAGGTCAAGTGACCGGTACGGACCTGAGGAAGCCGGCCACCGAGGTGGTCCTGTCGGCCCGGAAGGTGCGCAAGCGCTTCGGGGAGCTGGAGGTGCTGCGCGGCATCGACCTGGAGGTCCGGGCGGGGGAGGTGTTGTGCGTGATCGGCCCCTCCGGCTCCGGCAAGTCCACCCTGCTGCGCTGCTTCAACCACCTGGAGAAGATCGACGCCGGGCGGATCGAGGTGGACGGCGAACCGGTGGGCTACGAGCCGCACGGCGCTCGCGGCAACAGGCTGCGCGAGCGCCGGCCGCGCGACATCCGCCACCAGCGCGAGCGGATCGGCATGGTCTTCCAGCGCTTCCACCTCTTCCCGCACCGCACCGCGCTGCGGAACGTGATGGAGGGCCCGATCGCGGTCAAGGGCCGCCCGCGCGAGGAGGCCGAGCGCCGGGCCCGCGAACTGCTCGCCCGGGTCGGCCTGGCCGACCGCGCCGACCACTACCCGGCCCAGCTCTCCGGCGGCCAGCAGCAGCGGGTGGCGATCGCCCGGGCACTGGCCATGGAGCCGACCCTGATGCTCTTCGACGAACCCACCTCGGCGCTCGACCCGGAGCTGGTCGGCGAGGTGCTCGGCGTGATGCGCGACCTCGCCCGCAGCGGCATGACGATGATCGTCGTCACCCACGAGATGGGCTTCGCCCGCGAGGTCGCCGACCGGGTCGTCTTCATGGACCAGGGCGCCGTCGTGGAGGCCGGCAGCCCGGCCGAACTGTTCACCGCCCCGCGGCACGACCGCACCCGGGCCTTCCTCTCGACGGTGCTCTGATGGGAGCGATGGGACCGATGGGACTGATGGGAGCGGACGTGACCGCGACCCCGGTCGACCTGCTGCTGCGCGGCGCGACCCTGGTGGACGGCACCGGGGCGCCCGCCCGGCCGGCCGACCTCGCCGTCGCGGACGGCCGGGTCACCGTACTGCCGCCCGGCACCTCCGTGGCCGCGACCGAGACCCTGGACGTCACCGGACGGGTCGTCACCCCCGGCTTCATCGACGTCCACACCCACTCGGACGCGCTCGCCGCCCCCTTCGGCGGCGGCACCCACACCGACGGCGACGCCCTGGACGAGCTGCGGCTGGCCCCGTTGCTCCAGGGCGTCACCACCGAGATCAGCGGCAACTGCGGGATCAGCCTGTTCCCCGCCCTGCCCGAGCGGCTGCCCGAACTGGCCGGGCACCTGCGGGTCTCCTTCGGCCTCGGCCCGGTGCTGCCCGCCGAGGACTTCGACGCCTTCGCCGCGGGCCAGCGGCCCGAGCTGCGCCGCAACCACATCGCCTCGCTGGTCGGCCACGGCACGCTGCGCGCCGGAGTGATGGGCTTCGAGGACCGCCCGCCCACCGACGAGGAGCTGGCCGCCATGTGCGGGTTGCTCGACCGGGCGCTGGCCCAGGGCGCGGCCGGACTCTCCACCGGGTTGATCTACCCGCCCGGTGTCTACGCGGACACCGAGGAGATCGTGGCCCTGGCGAAGGTCGCGGCACGGCACGGCAAGCCGTACGTGACACACCTGCGCGACGAGATGTCCCAGGTGGAGAAGGCGCTGGAGGAGGCGCTGGAGATCGCGGTGCGCTCCGGCGCCGCGCTCCAGGTCTCCCACCACAAGACCGCCGGGCGGCACGCCTGGGGCGCCACCCTGCGGACGCTGCCGCGCCTGGAGCGGGCCCGCGCCGAGGGCGTGGACGTGCTCTGCGACGTCTACCCGTACACCGCCGGCAGCACCGTGCTGCACGCGATGCTGCCGCCGTGGACCAGCGAGGGCGGGCCGGCCGCGCTGCTGGAGCGGCTGCGCAGCAAGGAGGTGCGGGACCGGATCCGGGCGGACATCGCGAACGGCGTCGAGGGCTGGGAGAACACCGTCGGCAACGGCGGCTGGGACCTCATCTCGGTGGCCGCCGCCCCCGCCCGCCCCACGGCCGAGGGCCGCCGGATCGCCGACCTGGCCGCCGAACGCGGCGCCGACCCGGTGGAGTACGTCTGCGACCTGCTGCTGGAGGCACAGGGCGAGGTGACCATCATCAGCCACTCGATGCGCGAGGACGACGTCCGCCGGGTGCTGGCCAGCCCGCTGTCGATGATCGGCTCGGACGGCGTGCCCAAACCCGGCCGCCCGCACCCCCGTTGGGCGGGCAGCTTCGCCCGGGTGCTCGGCCGCTACGGGCGCGAGCAGGGGCTGCTGCCGCTGGAGCTGGCGGTGCACAAGATGACCGGCCTGCCCGCCGAGCGGTTCCGGCTGGCCGGGCGCGGCGTGGTCCGGGACGGCGCCGTCGCGGATCTGGTGGTGCTCGACCCGGCGGCCGTCCTGGACGGAGCGACCTTCGAGCGGCCGCTGCTGCCGCCGGCGGGGGTGGAGACCGTGGTGGTGGCCGGGCGGGTCGCGGTGCGCGGCGGACGGCCGACCGCGAGCCGGGCCGGAGAGGTGGTGCGGGTCCGATGAGCCTCGCCCAGGTGGCCGCCGCCGCCCGCAGCTCGGCGGCGCTCCCGCTGACCCTCGCGGTGGCCGCCGTCGACGTGGACGCCCCCGCGGCCCCCGAGGTCTCCGAGGCGTCCGGCGTGGACGGCGGCGGCGCGGTCGGGGTGGACGACACCGTCGTGCTGCCCGTCGCCAGCGCCTCCAAGCTGCTGCTGCTCGCCGAGGTCGCCCGGCGGCTGGACACCGGGGAACTGACAGCCGGGCAGCCGGTGGAGATCCTCCCCGAGGACGTTACCGGCGGCACCGGCCTGCTCGGCCGGCTGAGCCGCCCCGGCTGGTCGGTGGAGGACCTGGCCTGGCTGACCGCCGCGGTCAGCGACAACACCGCCACCAACGCCCTGCTGCGGCTGGTCGGCCTGCCGGCCACCGCACGGCTGGCTCGCGAACTCGGACTGGAACGGCTCACCCTGCACGACCGGGTGCGCGACGAGCGCGGCCCGGACGTCCCGCCGGTCTTCGCCACCGGCACCGCCCGCGACCTGGCCCGCCTGGCGGCCCTCGCCGTCCGGGGCACCATGGCCGGCCCGGCGGCCTCGGCCCGGCTGCTCGGCTGGATGCGCGCCAACACCGACCACGGTCTGGTGCCCGCGCTGATCGACCACGACCCGTACGCCCCCGGGTTCCCCGCGCCGCTGCCCGGCCGCCTGCTGGTCGCCAACAAGACCGGCACGGACACCGGGGTACGGGCCGACGCGGGCGTCATCGTGGGCGCCCGCCGGGTGGCCTACGCGGTCGTCGCGCACTGGGACGTGGCGCTCGGGCCCAGCACCGAACGGGCCGCCGTGCACGCCATCCGCGACGTCGGCCGCGCCCTCGGGGCCTGGGCCCAGCGGCCGGGCCAGCACTGACCGGCCGTCGCCGGGGAGGTCAGAGCGCCCACTGCATGTCGAGCAGGGCCTTGATCTCCCCGGCGGCGCGGCCGAGTTCGGCGAGGAAGGCGCGCAGCACCGGATTGCGGTTGGTGGCCCGGGTGGCCACCCCGATCCGCCGGTGCAGCTGCGGGTGGTCCAGCCGGCACACGTGGACCCCGGCGCTGTCGGCCAGGCCGAGCGCCGGGATCAGCGCGACGCCCATGCCGGCCCGCGCGAGGTTGATGGTCACCTGGTAGTGGTCGCTGCGGCAGCGCACCCGGGGGCGGAACCCCTCGGCCGCGCAGGCGCGTTCGAGCACCGGCTCGCCGGTGCTGCCGCCGTGGGTGCCGATCCAGCTCTCGCCCTCCAGCTCGGCCAGCCGCACCAGCGAGCGCCGCCCGAGCCGGTGCCGCAGCGGCACCACCACCAGCTGCGGCTCGTCGAAGTACATCCGCACGTCCACAGTCGCCCGGCGGCACCACGGGTCCAGCGGGTGCTCGAAGACGACGGCCGCGTCCAGCCGGCCGGCCTCCAGGTCCGGGACCAGCTCGTGCGGCTGGCCCATGATGAGCTCCAGCTCCACCTGCGGGTGCGCGGCGGCGAACGCGGCCAGCGCCCGGGGCAGCAGGTCCAGCCCGGCGGAGGCGAAGAAGCCGATCCGCAGCACACCGGCCGCGGCCTGGGCGTGTGCCCGCAGGTCGTCCTGGGCGACGGCCATCAGATCGGCGATCGCCTGGGCGTGCTCGGCCAGCCGGACACCCGCGGGGGTCAGGCGCAGGGACTGCGGAGCCCGTTCCACCAGGGCGACGCCCAGCTCCTGCTCCAGGCGGGCGAGCTGGTGCGAGATGGCGGACGGGCTCAGGTGCAGGGCCTGCGCCGCGGCCACGATGGTGCCCCGGCGGGCGATCTCCAGGAGGACGTGCAGTCGGGCGCTGTTCAGCATCGGCCCAGGTTAGGCAATGTGTGACGGGAGCGCAGCCACCGGTTCCCGGGTGCTGTCGCCGGTGGCGGCCGCGTCCAGCCGGAGCAGGTCGTGCTCGGTCTCCCGGCGCACCACCAGGCGGGCCTCGCCGTCCCGGACGAAGACCACGGCGGGCCGCGGCAGCTTGTTGTAGTTGGAGGCCATGGCATAGCCGTAGGCGCCGGTCACCGGGGTGGCCAGCAGGTCGCCGACGCGCAGGTCGGCGGGGAGCGCGGCGTCGTCGACGATCACGTCACCGCTCTCGCAGTGCTTGCCGACCAGCCGGGCGCGCCGCGGGCGGGGTGCCTCGGGGCAGCGCGGCAGGAAGGCCTCGTACCGGGCGCCGTACAGCGCGGGGCGCAGGTTGTCGCTCATCCCGCCGTCCACGCTGACGTAGGTGCGCACGCCCTCGATCCGCTTGACGGTGCCGACCCGGTACAGGGTCAGCCCGGCCCGGGCGGCGATCGAGCGGCCGGGTTCGACGTCCACCTCGCCGCTCCAGCCGGCGGCGCGCACCGCCGAGCGGACCCGCTCGGCCCAGACCGCGAAGGAGGGGGCGCTCTGCCCGCTCAGGTACGCCACGCCCAGGCCGCCGCCGACGGTCAGCCGGCGCAGGCCGTGCTCCACCGCGAACCGGGCCACCGCGGCGGCGCCGTCGGCCAGTTCGGCCGGGTCCAGCACCTGGGATCCGACGTGGGCGTGGACGCCCTCCAGCCGTACGGCGGCGCAGGCCCCGGCCCGGCGCACCGCGGCCGCGGCGGCGCCGTCGGCCAGGCCGAAGCCGAACTTGGAGTCGAGGCCGCCGGTCCGGATGGCCTGGTGGGCTCCGGCCGCGACCCCGGGTGCCACCCGCAGCCGGACCCGGGCCGGCGGCAGGCCCTCCTCGTGGTGCAGCCGCTCGATCCGGTCCAGTTCGTCGAAGCTGTCCACCACGATGTGCCGCAGGCCGACGGTCAGCGCGGTGCGCAGCTCGGCCTCGTCCTTGTTGTTGCCGTGCAGCACGATCCGGTCCGGGGCGACCCCGGCGTAGAGGGCGGTGCGCAGCTCGCCGCCGGAGGCGACGTCCAGCAGCAGGCCCTCCTCGGCGGCGAGGCGGGCCATCGCGGTGCACAGGAAGGCCTTGGAGGCGTAGGCGACGTTGTCCCGGCCGAAGGCGGCCACCGCCTCGCGGCAGCGCCGGCGCAGGTGCTCCTCGTCGTAGACGAACAGCGGCGTGCCGTACCGGCGGGCCGCTTCGTCCAGGAGCACCCCGCCGACGGACAGGCCTTCGGGGCGGAACTCGGCGGTGAGCGGCAGCAGGCCCGGATCGACGGGCGGCAGGGCTGGCGACGCAGGGGACAAGGCTTCCTCCCGGAAAGCTGGCTGGCCCCGCCCATCCTCGGCCCTGCGGAGGGGGTGGGAAAGCGCATTCTTCCGGCCCTGAGCAGTACCGAATCCGATGCTTCGCCCTGGGCCCCGGGGCTGTTGCATCTAAGCTTGCATCTATGGTGTTACGGTGTGCTCCATGGCCGACACCCCGACCCCCGCCCGCGTTCCGGCCGCGGACCGCGCGTACGAACTGACCAAGGACCTCATCCTCGGCGGTGGCCTCCCCGGCGGGACGCTGATCAGCGAGGGCGAGATCGCCGAGCGCGCCTCGCTCAGCCGCACCCCGGTCCGGGAGGCCTTCCTGCGGTTGCAGGCCGAGGGTCTGCTCCAGCTCTTCCCCAAGCGCGGCGCCGTCGTGGTGCCGGTCGGCCCCGGCGAGGCCGAGGACGTGCTGGAACTGCGCGAGGCGCTGGAGAGCACCGCCGTGCGCCGGATCATCCGCCGCCCCGACGGCCTCGACGCGCTGGTGCGGCAGCTGTCCGAACTGATCGACCAACAGCGCGAACCCGCCCGCCGGGCCGACCTCGGTGCCTTCGCCGACGCCGACGAGGCCTTCCACCGGGGCATCGTGACGGCCTCCGGCAACGAGCTCGCCGAACGGTTCTACGGGACGCTGCGCGACCGCCAGCGCCGGATGGCCGTCCAGCTGCTCCAGGTGCGGCCGGAGCGGCTGGCCCCGCTGGTCGAGGAGCACACCGCGCTCGTCGAGCGGATCGCGGCCCGCGACGCCGAGGGCTTCACCGCCGCGCTGCGCGCCCACCTCGACGCCCACCGCGCCGTCACCGACCGCTGAGCCGATCCCCCGCGCGCCGCGGACCTCGCGCGCGCACCCCCGACGGACCGCCGGGACCGACCGTCCGACAAGGAGCAGCACCACCATGAGCACCACCCGGCCGCCGTCCGCCGGTCCCGTCGCCACCTCCGGCCGGGGGCGGCCGTGGCTGTTCGCCGCCCTGGCCATGCTCTGCTGCGGCTGGGGCGGCAACCAGTTCACCCCGCTGCTGCTGATGTACCGCCACCTCGGCGGCTACTCCGAGGTCACCGTGGACGCCTTCCTGGGGGCGTACGTCCTCGGGCTGGTCCCCGGTCTGCTGGTCGGCGGCGCCACCTCGGACCGCTACGGGCGCCGCCCGCTGATGATCGGCGCGGTGGCCGCCTCGCTCGCCGCCAGCGGGGTGTTGTGCGGCGGCGCCGCCGGTGAACTCCCCATCTACGCCGGGCGGTTCCTCACCGGCATAGCCGTCGGCATCGCGATGGCCGTCGGCACCAGCTGGGTCAAGGAGCTCTCCGAGGCACCGCACGACCCGGCCGCCGACCCGGGCGCGGGCGCCCGCCGCGCCTCCCTGGCCCTGACCCTCGGCTTCGGCCTCGGCGCCGGGGCGGCCGGCGCGCTCGCCCAGTGGGGCCCCTGGCCGATGGTCACCCCGTACCTCGCCCACCTGCTGGTCACCCTGCCCGCGCTGTTCCTGCTCCCGAAGGCCGTCGAGACCCGTGCCCGCTCGGCCGCCGTCCGCAGCCTCTGGGCCGACCTCAAGGTCCCGGCCGCCGGGCACCGGCGCTTCGTACGGGTGGTCCTGCCGATGGCCCCGTGGGTGTTCGGCTCGGCCGGCGTCGCGTTCGCGGTGACCCCGCAGCTGGTCGGCGACCGCCTCGGCGACTGGTCACTGGCCTACGCGACCCTGCTGACCGTCCTCACCCTCGGCACCGGCGCCCTCGTCCAGCCCCTCGCCAAGCGCCTGGACACGCTCTCCTCGGCGCGCGGCGTCCTCGTCTCCATGGTGCTGATGGCCTGCGGCATGGCCGTCTGCGCCGGTGACGCGGCGGTGCGCTCGCCACTGCTCGGCCTCGGCGGCGCGGTCCTCCTCGGCGCCGCCTACGGCATCGGCGTCGTCTCCGGGCTGCTGGAGATCCAGCGCATCGTCACCCCCGACGACCTGGCCGGCCTCACCGGCGTCTACTACGCGCTCTGCTACTCCGGCTTCCTGCTGCCCGCGGTGCTCGCGGCACTCTCCTCGCTGGCCTCCTACACCGTGATGCTCGGCGTGGTCACGGCCCTCGCCCTCGCCAGCCTCGCCGTGGTCGCCGTCTCCTCCCGCCGCACCGCCCCGGCCCCGGCCCCGGTTCCGGTCGACGTCGCCAGCCGCTGATCCGGAACGCTCCGCGGACCGGCCCTGCCGCGGGCGTGAACGGTCAGCAGCGGCCCGTACCCCTTCGGTGCGCCCGTTCCCCTCCCGGCGCCCTTCGAGCTGGAGGTCGACACCTCCCGGCTGTAGGACTACACCGTCGCGCCGTTCGTCGGGCGGGCGTGGGCGGGGAGGCCGCTGGTGAGGTCCTCGACCAGGAGGCGCCAGGCGATGGCGTCGGCGGCGGCGCGGAGCCGGGGGCTGCGGGGGCGGCCGGCGTCGGCGTCGAGGCGGGCGTTGAGCCAGTCGGACCAGGCGTGGGCGAGGGCGCGGACCTCGTGGGTGCCGGCCGCGGTGGGGGAGAGGGCGTCGCCGTCGCGGGTGAGGTAGCCCTCGGCGGCCATCCGGTCGAAGACCGGCTCCAGGACTTCGGGCGGCACCCGTTTGCGGGCGGCGATGAGGTCGAGCGAGGCGTGGCCGACGGCCTTGGTGTGGCCGGCCACTTCCATCAGGGCCCAGGCCCCGGCCAGGTCCACCCGGGTGTCGGCGCCGGAGACGATCGCCCGGACGGCGTCGAGGTCCACCTCGCGCACGATCCGGCAGACCGAGTACTCCAGGTGAGGGTCGGAGTCGGGGGTGGTCGGCTGGGCGAAGGCCTCGCCCATGTCGGTGGAGCCCGCCCGGGCGGTGTCGCGCAGCTGCACCTGTTTGAGGAAGAGCGACACCACGAAGCCGACCACGGCCACCGGGATGGTCCACAGGAACACGGTGTGCAGGGCGTCGGAGTAGGCCTGGACGATCGGCGCGGCCTGGTCGGCGGGTAGCTGGTGCAGGCTCTGCGGGCTCTGGGCGGCCTGGGTGAGCACGGCCGGGTCGGCGCCGGTCACCTGGGCGGCGGTGGTGATCCCGTCGCCGAGTTCGGTCTTCAGGCTGTTGGCGTAGATGGTGCCGAACACGGCGGTGCCGAAGGAGCTGCCGATGGTGCGGAAGAAGGTCACCCCGGAGGTGGCGGTGCCGAGGTCGGCGTAGTCGACGGTGTTCTGGACGGCGATGGTGAGCACCTGCATGCTCAGCCCGATGCCGGCGCCGAGCACGAACATGTAGAGCGAGGCCAGCACGGATCCGGTGTCGGGTTCCAGCCGGGAGAGCAGGTAGAGGCCGAGGGCCATCACCGCCGTGCCGACGATCGGGAACATCCGGTACTTGCCGGTCTTGCTGACCGCGTTGCCGCTGGCGATCGAGGCGATCAGCAGGCCGATCACCATCGGCAGCGTCCGGACGCCGGAGACGGTCGCCGAGTCGCCGTCCACGTACTGGAGGAAGGTCGGCAGGAAGGTCAGCGCGCCGAGCATGGCGAAGCCGACGATGAAGCTGAGCACCGAGCAGACCGTGAACACCGGGTTGCGGAACAGCCGCATCGGCAGCATCGGCTCGACGGCCCGGGTCTCCGCCCAGCAGAACAGGCCGAGCGCCAGCGCGCCGCCGACGAACAGGCCGATGATCACCCCGGAGCCCCAGGCGTACTCGTTGCCGCCCCAGCTGGTGGCCAGGATCAGCGCGCCGGCGCCGACCGCGACCAGCACGATGCCGAGGTAGTCGACGACCGGGCGGGTCGCCGCGCGGACCGAGGGGATGGTCCGGGCGGCCGCGGCGACCACCACGACCGCGATCGGCACGTTGACGTAGAACGCCCAGCGCCAGGACAGGTGGTCGGTGAACAGCCCGCCCAGCAGCGGCCCGATCACCGTGGCCACGCCGAACACCGCACCGATCGCGCCCTGGTACTTGCCGCGCTCGCGCAGCGGGATGACGTCCGCGATCAGCGCCATCGAGGTGACCATCAGGCCGCCCGCGCCGAGGCCCTGCACGGCCCGCCAGGTGATCAGCAGGGTCATGTCGCCGGCGAGGCCGCACAGGAAGGAGCCGCCGACGAAGACGATCGCCGAGACCTGGAAGATCAGCTTGCGCCCGTACAGGTCGCCGAACTTGCCGGCCAGCACGCTGGCCACCGTCTCGGCCAGCAGATAGGACGTCACCACCCAGGACATGTGCGCGGCGCCGCCGAGGTCCGCGACGATGGTGGGCAGGGCGGTGCCGACGATGGTCTGGTCGAGCGCGGCCAGCAGCATGCCGAGCACGATGGTGGCGAAGACGACGTTCCGCTGCCGGACGTCCAGCACCGGAGGGGCGGCGGGCGGGGTCTCGGTGGCGACGGTCATGCCGTCAGCCTCCGGGGTGCGGGCGGCGGTCGCGATCCGGCTAGGCCGTTGGAGTGATCGCCGGCGGCGGCTGCCCGGGTGGCGGCCCGGGGAGGGCCGGGCGACGATGGGCCGAACGAATGCCGACCGACGAAGCCGACCGACGAAGCCGACCGAGCGTCCGCGGACCCGGACGCCCCGGCCCCCGGGAAGAGGCTCCCCTTGAACGCCGACCCCCCGCGCAGCAGCGCGCACCAGACCCGGCCCGGCGCCACCGCCGTGGGCGGCCGGGCCGCCACCCGGCGCTGGCGGGCACTCACCGTCTGCCTGGTCGCCGGCTTCATGACCCTGCTGGACGTCAGCATCGTCAACGTCGCCCTGCCGACCGTACGGGCCGGGCTGCACATGTCCGACAGCGGCCTGCAGTGGGTGCTCAGCGGCTACGCGCTGGCCTTCGGCCTGGTGCTGGTGCCCGCCGGGCGGCTCGGCGACGCGCGCAGCCGGCGGGCCGTCTTCCTCGCCGGACTCGCCCTGTTCACCGTGGCCAGCGCGCTCGCCGGAGCGGCGCAGAGCCAGGAGTGGCTGGTACTGGCCCGGCTGTTCCAGGGCGCGGCCGGCGGGGTGCTGGTCCCGCAGGTGTCCGGCTTCATCCAGGTGCTGTTCCAGGGCGCCGAGCGCGGCCGGGCCTTCGGCGCGCTCGGCGCCACCATCGGGCTGTCCACCGCCGTGGGGCCGCTGCTCGGCGGGCTGTTGATCCACGTGGTCGGCCCGCAGGACGGCTGGCGCTGGGTGTTCCTGGTCAACCTGCCGATCGGCGTCGCCGCGCTGCCGATCGCCTACCGGCTGCTTCCGGCGCCGCCCCCCGCCGCCCAGCGGGCCGGGCACCGGGACTTCGACCCGGTCGGCGTGCTGCTGCTCGGCGCCGGGACGGTCTCGCTGCTGCTGCCGTTCGTCCAGGCGCAGCAGTGGCACGGCGCGGCCCGCTGGCTGCTGCTGCCGCTGGCGGCGGTGCTGCTCGCCGCCTTCGTCGGCTGGGAGCTGCACTACGGGCGGCGGCGCGAACCACTGGTGAGCATGGCGCTGTTCACGGTACGGCCGTACGCGGCGGGGACGGTGCTGTCGCTGGTGTACTTCGCCGGGTTCACCGCGATCTTCTTCATCTTCACGCTCTACCTCCAAGCGGGCCTGCACTACTCGGCGCTGGCGGCGGGCCTGGCGATCACGCCGTTCGCGGTCGGCTCGGGGGTGTCCGCGCCGGTGGGCGGGCGCCTGGTGAGCAGGCTGGGGCGGCGGCTGGTGGTGGCCGGACTGGTGCTGGTGCTGGCCGGGCTGCTGGCCTCGGCGCTCGCCGTGCAGCTCTGGTCGGGGCCCCGCGTGGGCTGGACGACGGCGCTGCCGCTGCTGGTCGCCGGGACGGGCAGCGGGCTGGTGATCGCCCCGAACCAGACGCTGACCCTCCAGCAGGTGCCGGTGGCCCGGGCGGGCAGCGCGGGCGGGGTGATGCAGACCGCGCAGCGGGTCGGCTCGGCGGTGGGCATCGCCGTCGTCGGCTCGGTGTTCTTCGCCCACGCCGCCGGCCCCCGCCCGGACTGGGCGCTGGCCTTCCAACTGGGCGTGACGGTCGCCGCAGGGCTGGTGCTGGCGGCACTGCTGGTGGCGGTCGCCGACATGGCCTCGGGCCGGGGAAGCGTCCGGGCCGCCGGGCAGCGGGCGGGGGACGGGCCGTGACGGACACCCGAAGGGGATGGAGCGGGGTGCGGATCCCGGTGAGCGGACCCCGATGGGGCCCGGCGAGCGGACCCCGACGGGCGGGCCCGGTCGGCGGGCCCGCCGTGCGCAGAAACGATTCGGCGCTCGATCGCGAGGAGCAGGCGCTCAGCGCTTGATCGCCACGCCCGCGTACATCGCGATGTCCTGGTCGCGGACGGGCGCGGCGTCGGCGTCCGGCTGCCAGTGGTGCACCAGCGTGACGCCCGGGTCGAGCAGCTCGTAGCCCTCGAAGAACGCCTCGGCCTCGGCCTTGTCGCGGATCTGGAGCGGGATCCCGCGCGCGTTGTACTCGCGGCCGACGCCACCCACGCCCACCGGGTCGGTGTCACCCGTGAAGACCGTCAGGACGAGGAAGCTGCCGGGTGCCAGGGCGTCCATGAAGCGGCGCACGATGCCCTGCGGGTCGTCCTCGTCCAGGACGAAGTGGACGATCGCGATCAGCGACAGCGCCACCGGCTGCGAGAAGTCGAGCACCTCGCGCAGCCGGGGATCGCCGATGATCGAGTCCGGGTCGCGGAAGTCGGCGTCCACGTAACAGGTGCGGCCCTCGGGCGTGCTGTCCATCAGAGCCCGTGCGTGGGTCAGCACGATCGGGTCGTTGTCCACGTAGCCGATCCGGGCCCCGGGCGCGATCGCCTGGGCGATCTCGTGGAGGTTCGGCGAGGTCGGGATGCCGGTGCCGATGTCGAGGAACTGCCGCACGCCGTACTGCTCGGCCAGCCGGCGCACCGAGCGCTGCATGAAGTCGCGGGTGGTGCGCATCGAGATCGGCAGCGACGGCCAGGCCTGCACCGAGGCGTGCGCCGCGACCCGGTCCGCCTCGAAGTTGGTCTTGCCGCCGATGAGGTAGTCGTAGACCCGGGCGGAGTGCGGAACGTCCATCCGCAGGTCCACCGATGGGTAATCCTCGTGCGGACCGCGTTCCGCCCGGATCTCGTTGGTCATGCTCGCTCTCCCGTTGCTGGGCGTCCGTCACCGGCCGCCGTGGTGGCGGCCGTGGTGCGCATGGTAACGGTCGACCGGTGCTACGGGATGACTGGCCCTCAGGCCTGCGCCTCCGGGTGCCTCGGGTCGAGCGCGGCAGCACCCGACTGACGGGGGATCGAGGCGGAGGCGGCGGTGTCGCCCCGCCCGTGCGCCGCCAGTTCGAGCGCGGCGCCGATCCACGCGATGCCGAAGGACCACGTCGCCAGCCACTCGCACAGGTACAGCGGCCGCACCGACCAGGACGAGCCGACACCCGTCACCCCGGCCAGGACGGAGAGCGCCAGGGCGACCAGGATCACCACCCCGGCCACCAGGTAGGCCGTGCCCACCCGGGCCGGCTGGGCGGAGCGGGGATTGCGGAAGGAATAGAGGCAGAACATCGCCAGCATGACGAACAGCAGGCCGGCGAAGGCCAGGTGGAGCACCCCGACGGTGCGCTGGAGGCCGGAGGCGCCCCCCGGGGCCGTCGGGCACAGGGCGACCCCGACCGCGAAGAACCCGGCGGCCGTGCTCCAGCGGTCGTCCCGGCGGTCGAAGCGGTAGCAGATCAGGAACACCCCGAGGGCGCACAGCCCGCCGACGAAGAGGTCCCGGGTGTCGGTGTAGTAGGCGCCGCTCATCGAGCCCGGCCAGAAGTCGTCGGTGCTGCGCCCCGTCACCACGGCGGCCAGCCAGTTGCCGAACGGCAGGGCCGGCGGCAGCAGGATGCCGATCAGGCCGACGCCGAGGCGCAGGATCGCGATGGTCCGGACGTCCTGGATGCTCCGCCGGGTGGCGGGGGAGTTCTGCGTGCGCGAGTCGTGAGTCACGGACGCCTCCTTGCCTTTCGCACGGGCTCCTCGGCCCGCTGTTCCTCCGGCCGCGGGGGACGGGGTGGGGCGGTGTCGGACGGGCACCTCCACACACGTGAGCGACCGTCAACTTGTGTACCCGGATCGGCGTTCGAAGCACCACCGATTTGAGCGGTTTACGCCCACGATGACCGTCCGGAGAACCTCTGGTCACCATCTACCACGGCTGCGCGCACCGGATCGGTTCAACTTCCCGCCGAGGGCGCGGGAAGGACTGATCCCGGCAGCCCAACCGCACCTGACCGCAGCGGAATTGATCTGTACGATCCCGCCTCGTGGAGGAGACGATGACCACCGGGGCCGCCGCCCCCGGCACCCCTGGTACCCCCGGCACGCCCGGTACCCCCGGCACCCCCGGGAACGCCCACCGCCCGGCGCGCTGGGTCCGCAGCCGGCTGCGCGCGAGCCCGGCGGCCGCCCTGCTGATGGCGGCCCTCGCGTTCGTCACCGTCCTGCTGTCCGTGGCCGTCCCCCGCCTCGTGGACCGGGGCGCGGACGCGGCCCTGCGCGACCACGTGCGCCAGAAGGGCATCCACACCACCAGCCTGCAGGCCGGCTCGAAGGCCCGCCCCACCGACACCGTCGCCGACCTCGACGCCGTCCAGCGGGAGCTCGCCGCGAGGTTCGGCGGCAAGCTGCCGCTGTCCGCGCCGGGCCACGCCCACGGCACCGTCACCGCGGCCGACAAGGTGTACAACCCGGGCTTCGCGCGGATCAACGCCGAGGTCCCCCCGCAGCTCTCGCTGATGTACCTGGACGGCTTCGCGGACCGGGTCACCCTGACCGAGGGCAGCTGGCCGGGCCCCGCCACGGACGGCGCGCCGCTGCCGATGGCCGTGAGCCGCACGGCCGCCGAGATGATCGGCATCAGGATCGGCGACGTCGTCGACAGCGGGAGCCGGGGACCGGTCCGGCGGACCAGCGTGGTGACGGGCGTCTACCGGGTCGACGACCCGCTGGACCCGTTCTGGGACGACCTCGGCTGCCCCGACCGCCCCTGCCTGGAACTCGGTCAGTACGGCGACGACTGGTTGCGGTTCACCGGTCTCGTCGACGGCGGAAGCCTGGCCGCGCTGACCGCCTGGGGCCAGGACGTCCGGAACTTCTGGCGGCTGGCCGTCGACCCGGCCCCGCTGCGCGCCGACCGGCTGGACCGGACCCGGACCGACGTCGCCCACCTGCTGGTCGGCCCGGACAACGACGCCCTGGTCGCCGCGACCGGGCGGGCGGACCTGCGGATCGCTTCGTTCCTGCCCGAGGTCCTCGCCGGGGCGGCCGAGCGCTACCGGGCCGCGATGGCGTTGAGCGCGATCGGTCCGGCCGGGGTCGCCGGGGTCGCCGTGGTGGTGCTCTGCCTGGCCGCGGCCCTCGCCACCGATCGGCGCGCCGCCGAACTCCGGCTGCTGCGGGCCCGCGGGGGCTCGCTCGGCGGGGTGCTGCGGCGGCTGCTCGGCGAGGGGGCGGTGACCGTCCTGCCCGCCGCCGCGCTCGCGACGGTGCTCGGCCTGGTGCTGCTGCCCACGCCCCGGTGGGGCGCCGCGGTGGCGGCCGGTCTCACCACCACCCTGCTCGCCCTGCTGGCCTTCCCGGCCCGGGCCGCGCTGTTCCGGGAGCTCCCCCGGCCGTCCGGGCCGTGGCGCCGGCTGATCGGCGAACTCGCCCTGCTGGCCGCCACCGTCGTGGCGGTGGCCGAGGTGCGCCGTCGGGGCGTCGGCCACTCCGGGGCCGGGGTGGACCCGTTGCTGGTCGCCGCCCCGCTGCTGCTCGCCGTCACCGGTGGACTGCTGCTGGCGAGGATCGAGCCGGTGGTGGTCGGCCGGCTGGCCGCCCTCGTCGGCCGGGGCCGCGGTCTGGTCGCCTACCTCGGACTCGCCCGGGCCGCCCGCGACGCCTCCGGCCGTCGCCGGCCCTCCGCGCTGCCGCTGCTCGCGCTGCTGATCGCCGTCACCGCGACCGGTTTCGGCGCCACCCTGCTCGACTCGGTGGACCACGGGCGGCTGCGCGCCGCCCGCATCGCCGTCGGCGGCGACGTCGCCATCTCCGTTCCGGGCTACGCGACCCTGCCGGAACCTTTCCTCACGGCCGCCGGCGCACTCCCGGGCACCCGGGCCGCGACCGGGGTCCGGGTGGACCGCAAGGCCCTGTTCGTCGGTGCCGGCTCGAACAACTACACCAAGGTGACCCTCGTGGTCGCCGAACCGGCCGCGTACGCCGAGATCGCCCGTACCCTCGGCGTCGGCGAGTTCGACCCGGCGACGCTCGCCGGCACCCCCGGCGGCCCGGACACCCCGGTACCCGCGCTGTTCAGCCGCGACCTGGCCGAACGCCTGACCGCCGGTGCGCCGTTGGTGCACCTGTCCACCGCGAACGAGCTGCGCACCACCGTCGCCGGGATCGTCACCGCGACGCCCGCGCTGCCGGACCCGAGCCTGCCGTTCGTCGTGGTGCCCTCGGGGCCCGCGCTGGAACGCCTGCCGGAACTGGGCCGGGCCAACGGCTGGCTCGCCGTCGGCGACCTGGACCCCGGGCAGGTCAGGTCCCTCCTGCGGGAGCGGGGCGTGGTCGAGCCGACCGGCAGCGCGAAGCGGATCACCGAGGCCGCCGCGGCGGCCGGAAAGGGCAGCCACGGGCTGCCGCCCGCCTACGCGGTGGGCAGCAGCCGCGAGTACGCCGCACAGCTCGCCGACGACCCGCTGCAGCAGGCCGCCGGGCGGCTGTTCTGGTACGCGGCCCCCGCCAGTGCCGGATTCGCCGTCCTCGCCGTCCTGCTGACGCTGCTGCGGGCCGCGCCCGACCGAACGGCGGTGCTCGCCCGGCTGCGCACCATGGGCCTGCGGCCCCGTCAGGGGCTGGCTCTGATCATCGCCGAGGCGCTGCCGCGGACGCTGGTCGCGGCCGTCGGCGGCGCGGTGGTCGCGGCCGTGGCGGCCGTCCTGCTCGGGCCGGCCTTCGATCTCTCGACCCTGGTCGGCGTCAAGGCCGCCCTGGCCGGAAGGGCCGGCAACGCCCTGGATCCGGCGGTGCTGCCGGTGCTGCTGCCCACGGCGGGACTGGCGCTGGTGGCCTGCCTCGGGGTGGTGCTGGAGACGCTGGTCGCCGGACGGCGGCAGATCGCCACCGAGCTGCGGGCGGGGGACGCCTGAGCGCGGCAGAAGGCGGCCCGGCCTGCCGGCCGGACCGCCTTCTCCGCTTCCGCTTCCGCCGCTTCAGCCGCTTCCGCCTCTGCTGAAACGGTTCAGCCGGTGGTCTCCCGGGTGCGCGCGATCAGCGCGTTGAGCAGCGCCGCCCCGCGCTCGGCGTCGTCGACGCTGACCGCGAAGTCCGCGCCCCGACGGGTGCGGACCACCAGGCAGACGCCCCCGCGGAGCATCACGGTGGTGCCGAGTCCGTTGATCCGGTAGCCCCAGCCGCCCGCCTGCGCGGCGGTGCGCCGCTCGGCGCGGGCGGATTCGAGCTCGGCGGGGGACCAGTGCCGGGCGGGCCGGCCGAACGGGCCGAAGCCGACGGTCAGGCCGCGGGCGGTCACCCGCGCCCGCACCGAGGAGCAGCCGAGGGCGGCCAGCGAGACGACGGCGAACGGCACCACCAGCGCCCAGTCCAGCTCGGCGACCCCGCTCGCGGCGGCCACCACCCCCGCCACCGTCACCAGCCCGAACACCGCGGCGGCCAGCTGCAGCCACGGGTTGGCGGCCCGGGACAGCCAGACGAACCGCTCGCCCGGCGGCATCTCCAGCGGCGCCGCCCCGGTCACCGGCCGCCGCTCGGGCCGGCCGCCGTAGCGGCGGCCCGCCAGCCAGGCCAGCAGCCCGGCGAGGCCGGTGGCCAGCAGGATCAGGACCACCTCGATGCCCATCGGTGCGGCGTCCTGCCAGCGGGCGCGGTCCAGGTTGGCGTGCACGATCGAGGTCTGCGCCCCCGTCAGCAGCACCCCGCCGGCCGCCAGCGTGGCCGCTGCGGCCCCGGGCGACCGACCGGCCCAGTACCGCCGCAGGGCCACCGAGGTCAGCACCAGGACCGCCCAGAACGCGGCCGGGAACAGCGCGGACGCCGTCAGCGACATCGAGCCGTCCGGGTGCCGCCCGTTCCAGTGGGTGGCCAGCGGGTCCGGCAGCCGGTGGCGGGCCACCAGCGGCAGGGCGATCAGCAGTGCCGCCACGCCGGCGGACCAGGCCGCCGCGGCCCAGACGGCGCCGCGAGCCGGTCGCTCCGCCGCGGTCGGCTCCTCCGTCGCCCTCTCGTCCGTTGTCCCCTCGTCCGTCACGACATCCCCCTGATCATGTCCACGAGATCGTTCCTGCTGTAGCCGGCCCGGGCCGCGTCCTCGACCAACCGCCGTACCCGGTCGACCAGTTCGGAGCGGGTGTCGGCGCCGGTCGCGATCGTGATGCCGCGGCCCCGGCGGAACTCCAGCACCCCCTCGTCGCGCAGCGTGCGCAGTCCGCGCAGGACGGTGTTGGTGTTCACCCCCAGCGCCCGGGAGAGTTCCCGGGCCGGGGGCAGCTTGTCCCCGGGGGCGCACTCGCCCTCGGCGACGGCCCGTCTGATCGCGCCGGCGACCTGTTCGTGCAGCGGTCGGGTGTCCCCGATGTCCAGCTTCAGCAACATGGTGCTACCGACGATAGCACCATAGGCGTTTCCCGCCCCGGCTACCGCCGCTCGTCCTCGATCAGGCCGAACTCCTGCATCAGCTCGCCGATCTCGGTGGCCTCCAGCCGGCGCAGCAGCCTCCTGCGCAGGAACTCCGGCCCGGGCAGGTCGAGTTCGGCGCCGTCGCGGAGCCGGGTGGTGGCGGCGAGCAGCTTGCGCACGTCGTAGGTGGAGTTGAACACCTCCGGCACGCCGCGCTCGACGTCCAGCAGTCGGTAGACTGCCTCCATGCCGGTGCGCACCGAGTACTCGGTGGTGAAGACGCAGTCCCGGGTGGTCTCCGCGAACTGGCCGATGAAGGCGAAGTTGACCGCACCCTCGGGCACCACGTCCGGACGGTCGCCGGCGTGCCGGGGCAGGAAGAAGGACGTCACGTACGGCATCATCACCGGCACGCAGCGGGCGGCGTTCGCGGCCAGGTCGGGGATCTCCCCGACCGGCACGCCCAGGTGGTACAGCCACTCCTGGGTGATCTGCTCGCCGGTGCACTCCTGCATCGGCTTGCGCACGAAGTCGCCCGGGCGGTCGACGAACAGCGAGTAGACCCAGACCACGATCTGGTCGGCGGGCTGCTGCTTGAAGTGCGGCTGGCGGTTGACCGTCCAGCTCAGCAGCCAGGAGGAGTCCCGGGCGGTGACGATGCCGCCGGTGACCACGCCGCCGCCGAACGGGTCGCGCTTGGCGACCTTCCGGATGTAGTGCGGGATGCGCGGGTCCAGGGTGGTGACGGTCGCCGACTCCCACTTGCTCTCGGCGATGTTGCCGCAGAACACCTCGGGGCGGCCGAAGGCCGGGTCCTTGGCGGCGATCCGGCGCCACAGGTCCCAGGCCGGGGCCGGGCCCTCGTCCAGCCGGGCCGGGGTGTGCTGGTCGCCGTCGTCGGAGTTCTCGGTGAGCGAGCCGATGGTGGTGAACACCAGGTCGTCCGGGCCGAGGTCCACCCCGCCCTCCCGGCCGGCCTCCCGCCAGTGGATCCGGGTGGCCTGCTTGCGGCCGGGGGCGTCGGCGGTGCCGGGGGAGAGGTCGAAGTCGATGTCGGTGACCTCGACCTCGTAGCGGAACCGCACACCCTGGTCCATCAGCCAGCGGGTCAGCGGCAGGACCATCGACTCGTACTGGTTGTACTTGGTGAACTTCAGCGCGGACAGGTCCGGCAGGCCGCCGATGTGGTGGATGAAGCGGTGCAGGTAGAGCTTCATCTCCAGCGCGCCGTGCCATTCCTCGAAGGCGAACATGGTGCGCCAGTACAGCCAGAAGTTGCTGTCCAGGAAGTTCCGCGAGAAGACGTCGTCGATCCGCTTGCCCTCCAATTCCTCACGGGTCGCGAGGAAGACGCGGATCAGGTCCTTCTGCGCCTTGTCGTCGAGCGCGAACCGGCCCTCGGTGCGGGCGTCCCGGCCACGCTGCTCGGTGACCCGCTGGAGCGAGAAGTTCGGGTCGTCCTTGTTGAGCCAGTAGAACTCGTCCAGCACGGACGCGCCCTCGACCTCCAGCGAGGGCACCGAGCGGAAGAGGTCCCACAGGCACTCCATGTGGTCCTCCAGCTCGCGCCCGCCGCGGACCACGAAGCCCTTCTCGGGCACCTCGATCCCGTCCAGCGCGCCGCCGGCCAGCTTCAACCGCTCCAGGATCGTGATCCGCTCGCCGGGCACCTGCCCGTCCCGGACCAGGAACGCCGCTCCGGCCAACGCCGCGAGCCCCGACCCCACGAACCACGCACTCTTGCGCTCGGCGCCTTCGGGCTTCCTCGGCCGGGCGAACGCCTCGTAATTGCCACTGCTGTAGTACATGCGCGCGCTCCCTGGAAAGTTCGGTATCGAACTGCCCGTCGGGCATCGTGAATCCCGGCGGGTCATTTCCGTCCACCCATCCGGTGATGATGTTTGCATGCTTTATCTGCCGAACGAGTGAGGAGGGGGGTGGTGCGGGCCCCGGCGCGTCGCGTATGGAGAGCGTTGGGAACGCCGCCCGGCGCGTCAGGGATCCGTCAAGGAGCGCAGGTCGGCCCCACCGGGGCGGTTGGGTGGAGGACGACGGCGAACACGACCACACGAGGACGGATCATGCACGGCAACGGGCGGCACGGCGGCGGCGCGGAACCCAGGGTGGTGGTCGGGGTGAGCGGGTCGCTGGGAAGCCTGGCCGCACTGCACCACGGCCTCGCCGAGGCCCGCGACCGCGGCGCCGTCCTGGTGCCGGTGCTCGCCTGGGAGCCTCCCGGCGGTGAGCACGGCTACCGGCGCTCGCCCTGCCCGCCGCTGCTCTCCGCCGTCCGGGAGGCCGCCGAACGGCGACTGCGGGACGCCCTCGACGCGGCCTTCGGCGGAGCCGACCCCGGTGTGCCGCTGAGCCCGGTGGTGGTCCGCGGCGAGACCGGCCCCGCCCTGCTGCACGTCGCCGACCGGCCCGACGACCTGCTGGTCCTCGGGCGCAGCGGCGGCCCGCTGCACCGCCGGCTGCGCCGCGCGGTGCCCGCCTACTGCGCCCGGCGGGCGGGCTGCCCGGTGCTGACCGTCCCGGGGCCCGAGCTGCTGCATGATCTGGAGGCCCTGCACCGGCGCACCCGATGGCACCTGCCGGTCGCCACCGAGCACGAACTCGCCTCGATGCGGCGGTAGTCCGCGGTGCGGATGTACTCGGCCCGGCGAACGGTACGGATGGCCCCGCTGCGCCTCGGCGCTCCACGCCGAGGGCGCGGCCCACGGACGGTCCGCCCGTGAGGACGGACCTCACCGAGGAACCGGGACTCCGGCCGGTGTCCGGAGCCCGCGGCGAACCGGTGGAGACGGGCGGCCGGGCGCGCGGCGCGGTCGCCGGTTCGGACAGCGGGCCCGCCCTCACGGGCGGGCCCGCGGCGGCCGCCCCGCGCCCCGGTGGGGGAGCGGGGCGGCGGTCACAGCGCGAGCAGCACGCGGTGGGCCAGGGTGGTGTCCCGCAGGGGTCTGACGGCGAGCCGGACCAGTGCCAGGGCGTTGTCGTCCCCGGCGATCCGGTTGGCGCTCAACTCGCCGCAGGACAGGCACTGGTGGATGACCATCCACTCGCCGTCGGCGCGGGCCGACAGGCTCAGCGCGGCCATCCGGCCGCCGCAACCGGCCGCCCGGTCGCCGGGTGTCCTGCCGTCGACGTGGCGGCTGGTCAGGCAGTGCGGGCAGTGGTTGCGGTGGGCGGTGCCGGGGGCGTCCAGGGAGACGTCCAGCCGGCAGCCCACGCAGCGGAAGGCGTGCGCCTGGTGGCCGCCCTGCTCGTGCAGGACGTCCTTGTGCCGCTGGGGTCGGCGCTCCCGCCGCCCCCGGCCGCCGGTGCTGTTCTTGCGTCGTGGCACGGTTCGGTGCTCCCTCTTCTGCGGCGGTTCAGAGGGTGCCGAACGCCTCGAGCGGGAACGGCGGTTGGGCGAGCGGGCGGACGGCCATCCGCATCAGGACGAGCTGGTTGTCGTCCGCGCAGATCGGCGTGGACGTCAGTTCGTCGCAGCGCACACACCGGTGGACGACCGTCCAGTCCCCGGTGCGCAGCACGGCGATGGCGATCGGCGACATCCGGCCCCGGCAGTCGCTCGGGCCGCCCTCGACCTGGTCGAGGACGTGCCGTGAATGCAGGCAGGACGGGCAGTGGTTGCGCCGCGTGCCGTCGGCGGCGTGGGTGGAGACGGTCAGACCGCACCAGGCGCAGGCGAAGGTGGAGGTCTTCAGGACGTGGGGAGTGCTGGAGGTGCTGGACACCCGGGTGTGCTCCTTGCCGAGGGGTTCCTGTGATGGCAGCAAGAGCAGGCCGAGTGGCCTCGACGGTTCGTCAGGCGGTTGTCGTCAGGCGGCGTGGCGAGGCGCACTCGGCGCGGTGCGGGACATCAAGACACCCTCTCCGGCCGGGCGTTGGCCCGGGTCGATCGGTACGGAACGGCGCCAGCCTAACCACACCCGTCGCACGGGTGCCAACGGATTTCCGCGGCTCTGACCCTCGCCGCGGGACGGACATAAGGGCGCGCAGGATGTCCGTATGCAGATGACCAACGTGCCCCGGACGGCGACCCCCGACGACGCGTCGTCCATCAGCCGATCGCTGGCCCTGGCCTTCGCCGACGATCCGGTGATGTGCTGGTTCTTCCCCGACGAGGCCACCCGGCGGGCGGGGCTGGTCGGTTACTTCACCACGCTGTTCACCCGTCAGTACGGCCGGTACGGGGTGTGCGAGCGGACCGCGAACGCGGCCGCGTTCTGGTTACCGCCGCGGGCGCAGGACAAGGCGGTCCCGGACGAGGGGACGCTCCGGGAGCTGACGGAACTGCTCGGCGACCGGGCCGAGCAGTTCCGGCGCTCCGTCGAGGCGGCCGCCGCCGACGCGCCGCAGGAACCGTACTGGTACCTGGCGGTCATCGGGGCCGACCCGGCCGCCCAGGGCCAGGGGCAGGGCGGCGCCCTGCTGCGCTCGGGACTGGCCAAGGCGGACGCGGACGGGCTGCCCGTGTACCTGGAGTCCTCCAAGAAGGAGAACCTGGCGGTCTACGGGCACTTCGGCTTCGAGGTGCTGGAGGAGGTCAGGCTGCCGGAGGACGGGCCGGCGCTCTGGGTGATGCGGCGTTCGGCGGGCTCCTAGCGGGCGTCCTGCCCGCATGCGGGACCCGCTGTGGTTCAGCGGGTGTCGCGGGCCGCGCGGAGGATGAGGTCGGTGACCGCGGCCGGGTGGGATACGGCGACCGCGTGGGAGGCCTTGTCGACGGTGACGGTGTGGGCGTGGGCGCGCTCGGCCATCCACTGCTCGGCCTTCGGCGGGATGTTGTAGTCCTGGCCGGCGACCAGGGCGTAGGAGGGGATGTCCTTCCAGGCCGCCTGTGAAGCCTTCTCCTCCAGGGCAAGGGTGGAGACCGGCCGCTGGGTGGCCGCCATGATCGCGGCAGTGGCAGCGGGGACGTCGGCCGCGAACTGGTGGCGGAACAGGTCCTGCTTGATGGTCAGTTCGGTGCCGGTGCCGCCGCCGGGCAGGGGGTAGGAGCTGGTGTTGAGGGTCTCGCCGAGGGTGCTGCCGGGGAACTTGCCGGCCAGCTCGCCGGCGCTCTCGCCGACGTTCGGGATGAACGCGGCGATGTAGACCAGCGCCTTCACGTCGGGGTCACCGGCGGCGGCCTGGGTGATCACCGAGCCGCCGTAGGAGTGGCCGACCAGGATCACGGGCCCGTGCACGCCGTCCAGGACGCTGCGCAGGTAGGCGGCGTCGCTGTTCACGCCGCGCAGTGGGTTGGCGGCGGCGATGACCGGGTAGCCGTCGCGCTGCAGTCGCTTGATGACGTCGGACCAGCTGGAGGCGTCGGCGAAGGCGCCGTGGACGAGCACGACGGTGGGCTTGGTCTGGCTCGCCCCGCCCTTCTGCGAGGCTGCGGCGCTGCTCACCGTGGTGGCGGCCAGCAGGGAGCCGGCCACGGCCGAGGCGAGGGCCACGGTGATGGCGGCCCGGCGAGCTGAACGGGTACGGGAGGAACGGGACATGACGGTCTCCTTGAAGGCGGTCGCCGGTGACGCGGTCTGGCAGGAAGGCGCGGGTGTGCCGCGTTTTGAACCGTTCTGACCGTTCTGATCGGCGACGCGGTTGAACGGCCACACCGGTGACGGCGTGAGGTCGGTCGAGCTGGGCCGGTCGGCCGGAATGGGCCGCGCGGTGCGCGGCGTCCGGCCTTGGGGGTGCGGGGCATCCGAGGGCGGCCCGGGGGAAGCCGGGCCGCCCTGGTGCGGGGTCAGGAGGTGCCGTGCAGGCCGGTGCAGAGGAAGCGGTTGGCCTGGTCGACGGCTGCCTCGGCGGCGTTGGTGTCGGCGAGGGCGTCGAGCATGGCGAAGTCGTGGATGATGCCCTGGTAGCGGACGGTGGTGATGTCGTTGCCGGCGGCGCGGAGCTTGGCGGCGTACGCCTCGCCCTCGTCCCGCAGGACGTCGGCCTCGTCGGTGATGACCAGGGCCTTGGGCAGGTCCTTGAGCTGGTCGAGGTTCGCGCGCAGCGGGGAGGCGAGGATCTGCTCGCGGTCCTTGGCGTTGGGGGCGTAGGCGTCCCAGAACCACTTCATGGCCTTGCGGGTCAGCCAGGGGCCGTTGGCGAACTCCCGGTAGGAGGGGGTTTCGAAGTCGGCGTCGGTGACGGGGTAGAAGAGCCGGGTGATGGTCTGCGAGTGGGACATGGTGAAGGGCGACTCTCGGTGGTCGAGGGGGAGGGCCCCAGATTAGGAACCCGTGTCCCCCCGCTTGTACGCGCAGCGCACTCGTTCCGGCCGGTCCGCGTACCCGTCGCCGACACCCGTTGGGGCGTCGACTCGGCTCGACAGTCGGGGGGATTCCGCTGTCGAACGCCCTGGCTCCGGTCAGTCGTCGGCGGGCAGCTCCGCCGGGACGGCGAGGACGTCGACCAGCGCCTCGCCGCGCAGGACGGTCAGCGGCAGCGGGCGGCCGATCGCGTCGGCCAGCATCAGGCGCTGGAGGGCCTGGGCGCTGCCCATCGGCTCGTCGGCGGCGGTGAGCAGCAGGTCGCCCTCGTGCAGTCCGGCGCGGTCGGCGGGTGCGCCGGGCACCACCTCGACGATCCGCAGGCCGGTGCGCTGCCCGGTGCGGTGGCGCACGGCCGGCGGGAGGGGCGCGGGCACCCCGGCGAGGCCGAGGTAGGCGCGGCGGATCCGGCCGTCGGAGAGCAGGGCGGCGACGATCCGGCGGCTGGTGGCGTCGATCGGGACGGCCAGGCCGAGCCCGTTCCCGGCCACCGCCGTGGTGATGCCGACCACCTCGCCGTTCGCGGTGGCCAGCGCGCCGCCGGAGTTGCCCGGGTTGAGCGCGGCGTCGGTCTGGATCACGTTGTCGATGACCCGCACCGTGCCGGCGGAGCGGGCCGGGATCGAGCGGCCGAGCGCGCTGACCACGCCCGCCGTGACCGTTCCGGCCAGTCCCAGCGGGTTGCCGACGGCGACGACCAGCTGCCCGACCCGCAGGGCGGTCGCCTCGCCGAGTGTCACCGGCGTCGGGGTCGGCCCGTCGGCGCGCAGGACGGCGAGGTCGGAGAGCAGGTCGGTGCCGATGGTGTGGAACGGGGAGGTGGTGCCGTCGGCGAAGGCCAGCGTCCCGGCGTCGGCGTGGCCGACGACATGGGCGTTGGTGAGCAGGAACCCGTCCTCGGTGAAGACCACGGCCGAGCCGAGCGCGGTGCTGAACCAGCCTCCCCGCCCGCGCCGGGGGACCTGGAGCGCGGCGACCCGCGGCGTCAGCGCGGCGGCGACGGAGGTGACGATCCGGGAGTAGGCGTCCAGCGGAGCCTGTGCCTCGGGGACCGGGCCAGGCCCGGGGAGCGTGTCGGCCATGGTGCTCACCCCTCTCGCGGGCGCGGTTCTCACGATGGCACCCGATGGCAACAACGGCGGGGCGCTCGGTCTTCCGCGCCCTCTGCCGACGCTGTCCTGACGCGTTCTTGACGTACGGATGGCCTGCGGGGAACCCCCAAGAAAGGGAAAAGCGGGAGTATTGTTCGGGTAAAGCCGCAGTGGTGGGAGGGGCCGATGGACACGACCATGCTGGAGCCGGACTGGCACGCGCTCGGCGGGCCGGGTGACGGGCCGGGGGACGGGCCGCTGGGGACGGAGCACCTCCTGGTCGCGGTGGCGGGGGAGGCGGGCCCCGCCGGCGCGGCCCTCGCCGCCGCCGGGGCGGGTGCGGACACCCTGCGCGCCCTGGTCCGGGAGCGCGAGGGGCGCTGGACGGCGGCCGACGGGCCCGTCGTCGGCGGGGAGGACGGTCGGCCGCTGAGCGGGGCCGCCGCCCGGGCGCTGGCCACCGCGACGGAGCGCGCCCGCCGGGACGGCGAACCCGGCTGCACCGCGGCACACCTGCTGCGCGCCCTGCTCGCCGACGAACGCTCCGACGGGCTCGCGGACGGGCTCGCCGATGGGCCCGGCGACGGCCACCGCGGCCGGACCCGCGCCGCCGAGCTGCTGCGTGCGGCCGGCGTCGCGCCGCAGGCCGTCCTGGACCGGCTCGACGGTGCCGGGCGGCAGGACGGTGACCTCGATCCGCTGCTCCGCCCCACCCGGGAGGCGCTGCTGGCCCGCCGCACCCGTCCGGCCCCGCGCTGGAAGCGTCTGGTGCGGCCGGGCTCCTCCGCTCCGGCGGCCTGGATCCGGCCGGAGGCCGACGCCCAGGCCGAGCGACTCGGCCGCCGTACGCCCGGCACCGAGCACGTCCTGCTCGCGCTGCTGGCCGTGCACGAAGTGGCCCGCCACGAGCCGCGGTTGGCGGCGGAGGACGGGGCCGGTGAGCTGCTCTCCGGGCTCGGCCTCGACTACGCCCGGGCGCACGCCGTGCTCGACTCCGGTGGGGTGATGCTGCCCGCCGACCCGCGCGCGGTCGAGGCCTATCTGGCCGACGCCGCAGGTCAGGGCACCGATCGGCTGGTCCGGGCGTTGCTGGAGGAGGACACCCGGGCCCGGCGCCTGGTCGAAGCCCTGCGCGGCTGAGGCGGCGCCGGCGCGACGAACCGCGACACCGGGACGAACCGCGACACCGAGAGGAAGGACACCCGATGCACGTCACCCTCGCCGAGGAGCTGATGCTGCTCTCGCTGGACGACGAGTCCGGCGTGGCGAAGGACGCCTCCACCGCCGCCTGGGCCGCCGCGGGCGGCATCCTGGCCGAGCTGGTGCTGGCCGGGCGGGTCGCGATCGAGGACGGCCGGCTCACCGTCGCCGACCGGACCCCGACCGGGGAGCCGCTGGTGGACGGCCGGCTGGCCCGGCTCGACGAGTGGGCCGCCGGACGCCGAGCCGGCAAGGCCAAGGCGGCCGATTGGCTGATCAAGGACCGGTCCACGGCGGTCGCCGACACCGTCGGGCGGCTGTGCGAGCGCGGCCTGGTGGTCGAGGAGCGCCGCCGGGCGCTGGGGATCTTCCCGGTCCGCCGTTACCCGGAGGCGGACGGCGGCGTGGAGCGGGAGCTGCGCGAGCGGCTGGCCGCGGCCGTGCTGAACGGCGCCGAGCCGGACCTGCGCACCGCCGCCCTGGTGGCCCTGCTGCACGGTTCCCGGCTGCACAGGCTGGCCTTCCCCGAGCTGCCCCGCAAGCAGGTCGAGCCGCGCTTCGCCGAGATCGCCGCCGGGGACGGGGCGGCCGAGTCCGTCCGCGAGGCGATCCGGACCGTGCAGGTCACCATGGCCGCCGTCACCACCGCGGCCACCGTGGCGGCGACCACCGCCGCCACCGTCTGAGGACGCCGGGCGGGCCGTGCGCCGAGCCGCGTGCGGCCCGCCCGGCCCCGCGGCTCGGCGAGCCCCGGTCGCTCAGAGCACCGCGGCGCCGAGCGTGATCGAGCAGAGCACCACCAGCACTCCGAGCGCGAGGAACCCGTACTCCAGTCCGGCCCGCTCGCGCCCGTCCACCAGCACCTGCCGCGGGTCCGCCGGGTCGTAGCGGACCGGGACGAAGCCGCCGTCCGGCAGCGGGTGGCGGGCGGTGGAGGGGACGGGGGAGAAGACCTCGATGACCCGGCCGTCCTCGGTCTCGAACTGGAGCAGCGGCCGCGGCGGCAGGGCGCGGTCCTCCGGCGCCAGGGCGCGTTCGCGCACCAGCGCCCGCGCCGGGACGCCGACCCGGCGCAGCCGCCGCAGTTCGCGCAGGCCGACCGCCCCGGCGAGGTAGGCGACCACGCCGCCCAGCGCACCGAACACCACGACCGCGAACCCGGCCGTACCGCCCATCGCCGCCTCCCTGTCCGCGACTCCCTCCGAGCTCCAGTATCACGCGGGCGAGGCGCTCTTGACGTCCCGGAATGGTCCAGTCCACCCTGAGCGACGGCATGTTCCTGTCACCACCGGCCTCCGATCGCCCCGGCCGGTCCCGACCACCGCAAGGAGCACCGTCCATGACCAAGCGCCCCGCCGTCCCCGCCGTCCCCGCCGTCCCCGCCGTCATCGCCGCGCTCACCGTCCTCACCCTCGGCGGCGTCCCCGCGGCCGTGGCAGCCGACCCCGCCGGCCCCGCCGCCCCGGCCGTGGTCAAGGTCGCCACCGCCAAGCAGCTCCAGAGCGCCCTCGCGGCCGCCGTGCCCGGCCAGACCATCCAGCTCGCCGACGGCACCTACTCGGGCAACTTCAAGGCCACCTCCGCCGGCACCGCCGCCGCCCGGATCACCCTCACCGGCTCCGCGAAGGCCGTCCTCACCACCCCCAGCGGCGGCGGCTACGGCCTCCACCTCGACGGCGCGAGCTACTGGACCGTCCAGGGGCTGACCGTCACCGGCGCCCAGAAGGGCGTCATGGCCGACGCCGCGAACCACGTGGTGCTCGACGGCCTGACGGTCCACCACACCACCATGGAGGGCGTGCACTTCCGCAACTCCAGCGCGTACGGCACGCTGCGCGACTCGCGCGTCCACGACACCGGCCTCGGCGGGGACGGCATGGGCGAGGGCGTCTACGTCGGCACCGCCAACACCCTGACCGACCGCAGCGACCACGTGCGGATCACCGGCAACACCTTCGGCCCGAACATCGGCGGCGAGAACGTCGACCTCAAGGAGGGCACCATCGGCGGCCTGGTCTCCGGCAACACCTTCGACGGCGACGGCCTCACCGGGCGCAACTACGACGACTCCTGGGTCGACGTGAAGGGCAACGACTACGTCATCGAGAACAACACCGGTCGGCGCACCACCGACGACGGCTACCAGACCCACGGCGTCCGGCCGGGCTGGGGCTGCGGCACCGTCTTCCGGGGCAACCGCTCCGACCTCACCGGCGCCACCGGCCCGGACCGGTACGCGATCGACGTGACCAACTACGACGCGGCGACGTGCAGGACCACGATCGGCGCGGGCAACACCGTCACCGGGGGCCGGGGTCTGGTGAACCCCGGCGTCCCGATCGGATAGTCCTACAGATCCTCGAGCGGGGTGTCCGGGTCGGCCAGTGCCTCGGCGTCCACCACCCGCCCCGAACGCACCAGTTCGCGGATCGGGTCGGTGACGTCCCAGACGTTGACGTTCATCCCCGCGAGCACCCGGCCGCCGGACAGCCAGAACGCGATGAACTCGCGGGTGGCCGGGTCGCCGCGGAACACCACCCGGTCGTAGCCGTCCGGCTCGACGTAGCCGACGTACTCCATTCCGAGGTCGTACTGGTCCGTGAAGAAGTACGGGACCCGGTCGTACACCGCGTCCGGCTGTCCGAGCAGCGCGCGGGCGGCGGTCTGCGGCTGGTTGAGCGCGTTGGCCCAGTGCTCGACCCGCACGTGCCGGCCGAACAGCGGGTGGTAGGCGTTGGCGACGTCACCGGCCGCGTAGACGTCCGGGTCCGAGGTGCGCAGGTGCTGGTCGGTCTTGACGCCGTTGTCGACCTCCAGCCCGGCCGCCTCGGCGAGGCCGGTGGCGGGGGAGATGCCGATGCCGACCACCACCGCGTCGGCCGCCACCGTCGTTCCGTCGGCGAGCCTCACGCCGCTCACCGTGCCGTCCTCGCCGGTCAGTTCGGTCACCTTGACGCCGAAGCGCAGGTCCACTCCGTGCTCCCGGTGCAGGTCGGCGAAGACCTGGGCGACCTCCCGGCCGAGCACCCGCAGCAGCGGAAGTTCGAGCGCCTCCAGCACCGTCACCTCGGCGCCCGCCTCCCGAGCGGCTGCCGCCACCTCCAGGCCGATCCAGCCCGCGCCGATCACCGCGATCCGGGCCCCGGGCCGCAGCGCGGCCTTGATCCGGTCGCTGTCCTCGATCCGGCGCAGGTAGAGCACCCCGTCCAGGTCCGCGCCGGGCACCGGCAGCCGGCGCGGCACCGAGCCGGTGGTCAGCAGCAGCTTGGCGTACTCCACCTGCCCGTCGTCGGCGAGCGTCACGGTGTGCCCGGCCGGGTCGATCGAGGCCACCGCCGTGCCCAGGCGCAGCGTGACGTCGTGCTCCGCGTACCACTGCGGCGGGTGGACGTGGATCTTCTCCCGGGGCGTCTTGCCCTGGAGGTAGCCCTTGGACAGCGGCGGCCGCTCGTACGGGCGTTCGTGCTCTTCGCCGATCAGGACGATGCCGCCCCGGTATCCTGCCTCGCGCAGTGCCTCGGCCGCCTTCGCGCCGCCCAGGGACGCCCCGACGATGACGATCGGGCGCTCCCGCCCGTCGCCCGCTCGCGCTGCCCCGGTGCCCGTGTCCGTGCCCGCCATGCTCGACTCCTCGCTCTCCGGCCGTGGTCGGGGCCAGCCTGCCGCCGTCCGGGTGGTCTGTCGAGACCGCGCCTGGCGCGCCGCGCCGCGCTCGCCCGTACGGGTGAGGCCGGGCGCGGGCGGACCTCAGTCGGTCATCGCCGCCCTGACCAGCGCGGTGTCGGTGAACTGTTCGAAGCGTACGATCCGGCCGCCGCGCACGGTGAAGTGGTGGGCGACCCGGACCGCGAGCGGTCTTCCGGTGGCCCGGTGGACGGCCGTGTAGCGGCCCAGCACCACCACGGTCTCGCCGTCCACCACGTAGGTGTCGTCGTGCGCCGTCCAGCCGTCCCAGTCGGCGGCCAGCCGCTCCATCACGCCGGCGGTGACGCCCTTCGGGGTGCGGTAGGTGCCGGCCAGCGGGAAGCCGGCCATCTCGGTCCACTCCACGTCCTCGGCCAGGGTGGCGCGCAGCGCGGCCAGGTCGCCCCGGGCGGACGCCAGGTACTGGCGGCGCACCACGTCGGCGGGGGCGGAGGACTCCGCGAAGGCGGAGACGTCCCGGGGGATCTCGATCACCGTCCGCTCACCCCCAGGCCATCTCGCCCATGACGACCTTGGTGCCGATGTCCACCGCGATCCGCAGCCCCAGCTTCGGGAAGCGCCGCTCCAGCGACTCCTTGGCGGAGGCCGCGTCCCCGGCCCGGCCGATCTCGGTCTCGAAGGCGCGCAGGTAGGCGCGGGTGTGGTCGACGGCGTTGAGGTCGGTGGGCGCGCCGGCGATCCGGTGGCCGGCCGCCACCCAGGTCGGGTGGAGCGCCTCGATGCCGTCCAGCAGGTCGATCCAGGCGGCCCGTTGGGCGGAGGTGGGGGTGTCGGCGGTCCACACGTGCAGGCCCTCGAAGAGCAGCACCCCGCCCAGCACGGCGCGGTGGTGGTGCTGCCAGAGGTAGTGCCGGTCCGGCAGGTGGAAGTCGGCGCCGCGCAGCTCGAAGCGGTGCCCCTCGAAGACCAGCTCGTCCCCGTGCAGCACCTCGGGCCGCACCAGCCGGGTGGGCAGCTCCGGGCCCAGGTGCGCCCAGGCGCGCAGCTTGGCTTCGTACGTCTCCTGGATGTGCTCGACGGTGGAGGCGGTGGCCAGGAAACGGGCCTGCGGGAAGGCGTCCTGGACCTCCTGGGCGCCGAAGTAGAAGTCCGGGTCGCCGTGGCTGACGAAGACGGTGGTCAGCCGCTTGCCGCTCGCCCCGATCCGTTCGACCAGGCGGCGCCCGTCGGAGCGGGTGAACCCGGCGTCCACCAGCAGGGCGTCGTTCGGGCCGGTGACCAGGACGGAGGTCTTGTTGAGCGAGCTGTCGGGGCTGTCGATGATCTCGAAGTCGAGAGCACTCATGAGCTGAACGGTCCTTCCTCCTGGCCGGCACGCCTCGCCGTCAGCATCGGTGCTCGGCGGGACGTCCGCATCCCGAAGGCGCGACGTCCGCATCCCGAAGGACCGGGTGCGTCCCGCGGACCCGGCGCTCCGCCGGACGCGTCGTCCTATCCGCGGGTCCAGAGACCGAGGTCGCTGCTGGTGGCGACCGCGAGGGTCCGGCCGGTGGGGGAGAAGCCGGCCGCGCGGAAGGTGGACCGGTCGGAGTCGAGGACCAGCCACCAGCTCTCGCCGTGCTCGCCCTGCCACGGCCCCCGGCCGTTGGCGAGCAGCACCCGGTGGTGCGGCCACTCCGGGGCGACCACCTCGACGTGCCAGCCGCCCTCCGCGGCCGTGTGCAGCCCGCCGCCCCACAGCCCCGCCACCGGGATGCGCACGTCCGCGACCTGGCCGAGGCCGGGGCAGGCGAGGTCCAGGCCGTCCGGGTCCTCGGCGGGCTCGTGGTCGCGGGCCAGCTTGAGGCCGGTCACCGCGTCGAACAGGCCGTGGCCGCCGTGCGAGACCGTCAGCACCAGGTCGTGCCCGCTCTCCGGGTGGACGGCGAAGCCGATGCCGAGCAGCCCGCCGACCGCGAACAGGCCCCGGCCGACCGGCCGCCACGGCTCCGGCGGGGCGGTCACCTCGGCGGCCATGATCCGGTCGCGGAGGTGCTGCTGGTGCGAGGTCAGGGCCATGCGGCCGATCATCCCACCGGGGCGTGCCCGCCGCGCCGGCCCGTCGGCGCGCCCGCCGGTCAGCGGGCCGACCCCGGCCGCGGCACCGCCGGCTCGGCTCGGACGTCCCGGAGGCGGTGCCGCGGTGAGAGCCGTCGTGGCGGTGAGCGGGAACAGCCCGGGCATCCGGCACGTTCGCCCGATCATGACCGACGACACCGCTCCCGAGATCCTCCGCTACGCCGCCTTCGCGACCCGCCCCGAGGGCGGCAACCCGGCCGGCGTGGTGCTCGACGCCGCCGGGCTGACCGACGAGCGGATGCTCGCCGTCGCCGCCGAGGTCGGGTACTCCGAGACCGCCTTCCTGACCGCCGGCCCGACCGAGGGCACCTACCGCGTGCGGTACTTCAGCCCGCTCGCCGAGGTGCCGTTCTGCGGGCACGCGACGGTCGGCTCCGCCGTGGCCCTCGCCGAGCGCGTCGGCCCCGGGCGGTACGTCTTCGCGACCGCGGCCGGGGACGTGCCGGTCGAGGTCGCGCGCGGGGCCGACGGGCTGCTGCGCGCCACCCTCACCAGCGTCGAGCCGAAGGTCGAGGAGGTGCCGGCGGCCGACGTCGCGCAGGCGCTCGCCCTGCTCGGCTGGTCCGCCGACGACCTCGACCCGGCCCTGCCGCCCCGTGTCGCCTACGCGGGTGCCCGGCACCTCGTCCTGCCGGTCGCCACCCGCGAACGGCTGGCCCGGCTCGACTACGACTTCGACGGCCTGGCGGACTTCATGCGCGCCCGTGATCTGATCACCCTGCAGCTCGCCTGGCGGGAGGGCCCCGAGGTGTTCCACGTCCGCAACCCGTTCCCGGTCGGCGGCGTGGTCGAGGACCCGGCCACCGGCGCCGCCGCGGCCGCCTTCGGCGCGTACCTGCGGGAGCTCGGCGCGGTGGCGGCCCCGGCCGCGCTGACCCTCCACCAGGGCGACGACCTGGGCCGCCCCGGCGTCCTGCGGGTCGAACTGCGGGCGGAGGACACCCGGGTCCGGGTCTCCGGCACGGCGGTGGCCATCGGCTAGGCCCGGCTCCGGGCCTCACGCGGCGGGGGTCGGAGCAGGACCTGCTCGCCCTCGCCCCACCCGGTCGATCGGTATCCGCTGACAGATCCACTGGACGGGGCCCGTCGCCCACGTGGTCCTGCCTGTCCCGGGAGGGCGGGTGGGCCGCCCCGTTCCGCGCGGGGAAGCCGCCACCGGGAGAAGCCCCCGTGCTCGACCCCGCGCTCAGGCAAGCGCTCCGGCGGTTCCGTTCGGTGCGGTCGAACCGACCCGACGGCCGTGACCCGCGCCGCCTCGCCGACTGGCGGGAATCGATGGCCGACGCCCTGGACGAGTCGGCCGTCAGGCTCGTCTCCGGGTCCGACCGGGAGCAGGCCGGGGCGGCGGCGGAAGGCTACCGGGCGCAGGCGGCGGCCCTTCGCTCGGCGTGCGGGGAAAACCGTTGGCGAGTGTCGGCTCCCGTGGGTGAAGCTGCTCGGATGCAGCGAGCGAGCAACCGGACCGTGACGGTCGATCTCACGTACGGCGACGAGTACTTCGGTCAGTTGTCCCCCTTCGAGGTGGGCCTCGGCTGGTGGTCCTCCGTGGACGAGGTGGTCGCGCTGGCGACGGAGGCCTCCGGGGTGCCGGTGCTGGTGGCGCGGCTGGTCGACGGGGACAGCGAGGACCCGGGCCACGGCGGGCGGGTGCGCTACCACGCCGAGGCGCTGCGCCGCCCGGCCGGGTTGAACTCCCGCCCCCTGGAGGGCGATGCGGCCGCGCTGCTCGGCCCCGCCGAGCGGCGCGCCGCCTGGGCCACGCCCGCAGGTCTGCGGTCGGCGCTGGACTGGGCGGAGACGGAGCTCGGCGCCGTCGGCCGGCCGCAGGCCGCGCCCGCCCGGCAGATCCGGACCTGGAACCTCTCAGGCCTCTTCCGCCTCCCCACCGACACCGGCGTCGACGCCTGGCTCAAGACCACGACGCCCGCGTTCAACGCCCACGAGGGCGAGGTCATCGCGCTGCTCGGCGGCGTCGACCGCGCGCTGGTCCCGACCGTCCTCGCCGCCGACCCCGCCGGCGGGCGGCTGCTGCTCGACCACGTCCCCGGCGAGGACTGCTGGGACCCGTCCGCCGGGACGGTCGCCGACCTCGTCCCCCGGTTCGTCGCCGCCCAGACCGTGCTCGCGGGCCGGCCGGCCGACCTGGCCGGACTGCGCGACCGCACCCCCCGCGCCCTGGCGGCCCAGCTGACGGCCCTGCTGGACCGGCTCCCCGAGGAGACCGACCTGACGACCGAGGAGCTGGACGGCCTGGCCGGCTTCGCCGCCGACCTGCCCGGGCTGCTGGACCGGCTCGCCGACTGCGGACTGCCGCAGACCCTGGTCCACGGCGACTTCCACCCCGGCAACTGGCGTTCCGACGGCGCGAGCACGGTGGTCGTCGACTACGCCGACTCCTGCCTCGGGCACCCGGCCCTGGACGGGCTGCGCCCCCGCGCCTACCTCGGCCCGGAGGCCTGGCAGCACCATGCCCGGCTCTGGACGGAGGCCTGGCAGCGGCACGCCCCCGGCTCCGACCCGGGCCGCGCCCTCCACCTGGCCGAGCCGCTGTACCACCTGTCCTACGCCCTGCGTTACCAGGAGTTCCTGGACCACATCGAGCCGAGCGAACGCCCGTACCACGAAGGCGACCCGGCCTCCGAGCTGCGCGCCGTACTGGCCTGCGGCCCGGTCGCCCGCCGGACGTAGACTGCCGGGGTGGAACGACCGACGCCGACCCCCGGAGCCTTCGGGACGTCCGTCCTGCCCGAACTGCCGTTGCAGGAACTGGAGTGCTTCTCCGTCCTCGTCCACCAGCTGCACTTCGGGCGGACGGCGCAGCGCCTCGGCGTCTCGCAGGGACGGGTGTCCCAGCTGATCAAGCGGCTGGAGACCCGGATCGGCGCGCCGGTGTTCGAACGGACCAGCCGCCGGGTCGAGTTGACCGGGCTGGGGCGGGCGCTGGCCGAGCAGGTGGTGCCCGCCTTCGAGCGGCTCCGGGAGGGGTACGACGCCGCCCGGGCCGGGGCCGCGACGGCGGTGCCGCTGCGGCTGGGCTTCCAGTGCGCGGTGTACGAGCCGGTCGCCCGGGTGATCGCGAGCCTGCCGGAGGGGGCGGCGCAGCTGGTCGAACTGCCGTGGGCGGACCCGTTCTCGCAGCTCGCCCGGGGCGAGATCGACCTGGCGATCGTGCTCGCCCCGTGCCGGGAGCCGGGGCTGGAGGTGCTGATGGAGTTCTCCCGGCAGCCGGTGTGGGTGGCGGTCTCGGCCGCGCAGCGCCTCGGCGGGGCGGAGGGGGTGGGCGTGGACGAGCTGGCCGCGCTGCCGCTGATCGAGCCGCGCGGCCCGGCACCCGAGTACTGGCGGCAGGCCAACGCGCCCCGGCGGACGCCGGACGGGCGGGAGCTGGCCTACTCCGCGGGCGCGGCCACCATCCAGGAGGGCCTGTCGATGGTGGCCGGCACCCGCCAGGGGCTGCTGCTGTGCGAGCGCAGCACGACGTACGTCCAGCGGCCGGACATCCGTTTCCTGCCGGTGCCGGGGCTGGAGCCGACCGCGCTGGAGGTGGTCCAGCGGGAGCGGCGCCCGCACCGGCTGGCGGCCGGGTTCGTCGAGCTGCTGGCCGGGCACGTCGACTGAGCCGAAGGGCCAGGGCGTGTCTGACACGCCCTAAGGCCTGTCCGGGCCCGGTGAGTCCGGCCTTCCGGCGCCCGGCCGGGAGAGCAGGGCGAGCAGCAGCCCGAGGGCCGACAGTCCGGCGGCGGTGAGCAGGGCGGCACGGTTCCCGGCCCGGTCGACGACGAGGCCGCCGGCGAGGGAGCCGAGGGCGATGCTCGCGTTGAAGACGCCGGCCCAGATCGCCGCCGAGGCCTCGATCCGCGCCGGGTCGGCCATCCGGACCCAGGTCTGGGTGGAGACCGACACCCCGCCGTACGAGGCTCCCCAGACGACCAGGACGAGCAGGACGGCGGCGACGCCGGTGGCGTACGCGAGCAGGGCGGCGGCCAGGGCGACGCCGCCGAGGGCGAGGGCGACGGCGGTCTTCGGGTGGCGCCCGGCGAGCGGGCCGAGAGTGAAGTTCCCGGCGACGCCCGCGAGTCCGTACACCAGCAGGCAGGCGGCGACGACGCCGCTGCTCAGGCCCGCGTCGGCTTCGAGGACCGGGCGGACGTAGGTGTAGCCGGCGAAGTGGCCGAGCACGACGAAGGCGGTGATCGCGATCCCGGCGGCGACGCCCCGGTGGCGCGGGATGCCGCGCGGTGCGTCGAGCCGGGTGCGCTCCTGCACGGGCGGTGCGGGCGGTGCGGGCAGCGCGGGCAGGGTGGCGGCGAGGACGGCGGCGGAGGCGGCGCCGAGCAGGGCGAACGCCCAGAACGCGGCGCGCCAGTCGAGCAGCGCGGCCAGGTAGGTGCCCAGCGGGACGCCGAGGACGGAGGCGATGGAGACGCCGGAGAAGATCAGTGTCATGGCGAGGGCGAGCCGCGGGCCGTCGGCGAGGCGCGGGCCGAGGCTCGCGGTGAGGCCCCAGACGACGCCCATGGCGGCGCCGAGCAGGACGCGGCCGGCGGCCAGGACGGCGAAGTTCGGCGCCAGTGCCGTCACCGCGTCGGCGACGCCGAGCAGCAGCATGAAGGCGACCAGGACGCTCCGGCGGTCGCGCGGGCCGACGAGCCGCGGCGCGAAGGGGCAGAGGACGGCGGCGATCAGGCCGGTGACGGTGAGGGAGAGGCCGGTGACCCCGTCGGTGACGCCGAGGCTGTGGGACATCGGGGTGAGCAGGCCGACCGGCATCATCTCGGAGGACACCACGGTGAAGGTGGCGAGCGCGACGGCGAGGACCGGGGACCAGCGGTGGGCGGTGGGTGAACCGGCCGGTGGGGCCAGGGTGTCGGCGTTTGTCATGCGGCCAGCCCATCAGCCGGCGGAAGGCCCCGACAAGATCGATGAGCTCATCGACCGATGAGCCGGGTTAATCGATCGCCCGGCCCGTGCCCTGCCGGAGGAACTCCCGGTGGTGCCCACCGCGGGTCGTCGCGGCGGGCACCACCGGGGCGCGCTCACTCCGCGGGGGCGATCCGGTGGCCGCCGCGGGCCGAGTGCAGGCTGAGCGCCTCGACCGGGCAGAAGTCCACCGCCTCGCTCAGCCCGTCCGTCGGCTCCGCGCCGCCGTCCGCGTACCGGGCCAGCGGCGCGGCCAGCCCGTCGGCGCCGAGGACCAGCGAGTCGGGGGCGCTGAGGACGCACATCCCGGAGCCGATGCAGCGGTCCCGGTCGACCCGGACGATCACCGGCTCGGTGTCCGCGCGGCCCGTCACCATTCCACCCGCAGGGAGTTCGGGCTGCGGGTGAGCAGGCCGCGCCGCCAGTCGATCCGGTCGACCGGGTCGGCCAGCCGCAGGGCGGGCAGCCGGCGGGCCAGCCGGTGCAGCGCGAGCTCCAGCTCCATCCGGGCCAGCCAGGCGCCCAGGCAGTGGTGCGGCCCGGCGCCGAAGGTGAGCGTGGGGGCGGTCAGCGGGGCGAACAGCTCGGTGAGCAGGTCCCCGGTGAACGCCTCCGGGTCGTGGTTGGCGGCGGCCGCGTCGGCGGCGACCACGCTGCCGGCCGGGATGACCACGCCGCCGATCTCGACGTCCTCGACGGTGCGGCGCATGAGCCCGGGCATGTACTCCTGGCGGTCGCCGAGCGGGACGGCGCGCAGCAGCTGCTCGGTCGCGGCGGCGGCGCTGGCTTCGTCGGAGGAGAGCCGCTGCCAGGCCTCGCGGCCGTCCTGGAGCAGGTAGACCAGGGCGTTGCCGAGGCTGGTCATGGTGGTCTCGTGGCCGGCCACGACCAGGCCGATGACCAGCGTGACCAGCTGGCCCTCGGTGATCGAGCCGTCCTCGGCGGCGGCCGCGAGCAGGCTGCTGACCAGGTCCTCGCCGGGGGCGGAGCGGCGCTCGGCGATCACCTCGGCGCCGAAGGCGGCGAACTCGGTCATCGCGGTGACGATCTCGTCGGCGCTGTACGCGGTGACGGACATCGCGTGGTCGCTCCAGTGCGCGAGCCGCTTGCCGTCCAGGTTGTCCAGGCCCATCAGCCGGCTGATCACGGCGACCGGCAGCGGGCGGGAGTAGCCGGCGATGACGTCGGCGGGGGAGCCGTGGTCGATCAGCTCGTCGATCAGCGACTCGACCACCGAGGCCACCCAGGGCCGCCAGCGTTCGATCGCGCGCGGGGTGAAGGCGCGCTGCACGGTGCGGCGCAGCCGCTGGTGCTCGGTGCCGTCGATGTTCAGCATGCTCTGCGGGTCGTCCAGGATGTTGGGCGTGACCGTGATCGACGGGGCGTCCGGCGCGTAGAGCGGGGCGCGGCCCAGCCGCGGGTCGGTCAGCACCTGGCGCACGTCGGCGTGCCGGCTGACCAGCCAGACCGGCGTGCCGGTGGGCAGCGCGGCGAGGCGGGGCGGGCCGGGTTCGAGCAGACGCATGCAGTGCAGCGGGGGGAGCGGGGCGGTGCCGGCGCTGGTCGCACTGTTCTCGGTGGACATCCGTACTCCAGACTCCAGGGCGGTGGGCCGCGGAACGCGACCCGACGGGGGGTGGATCCGGGGATCGTGCGGGGGACGGGTGATGCGGCCGGCTGGCGGCTCGACACGGGCCGGGGTTCGGTCGGGCTCCTACGGGATGTGGCGCGAAATGTGCGCGGGTGCACGGTCGGTGCGCACCCGGCGCGGTCGGTGCGCGGTCACGCGCCGACGGGCGGGGCGGGTGTGCTGAGCGTGGTCGTGTGGACCGTCTCAGCTACGACCGTACGTGGGCGGCGGGCGCCCGTCTGCGGCGATTCCAGCCAACGCGGGTACTTTCCGGGCACTTCGGGGAGTGCTGACGGGCGCTCAGCGCCGCCCGTGCGCTCCCCTCGGCGAAGCCGCGCCGGGCGGGGTTTCCGGGTCCTCGGCGGACACCCGGCCGGCACCTCTCGCATGAGGGCCCGTGAGCCGTCGCGGCGGTGGCGGACACGCCGTCGGCAGGCGCGGTGAGCCGTATCACACCGCGTCACGCCGGATCGCCCGGGACGCTCCGCCGGTGACCGGCCGGGTGGGCGATACGCTTCGTGGGCAGTTCGTCTGCAGTCGTGTTGTCGCAGGTCACGCCGGTGCAGAGCCGCACCGGCAGACGGAGGTGGAATCGGATGCCCCAGCAGGTCAAGGCAGTCATCGCGCGCGCCAAGGGCGCGCCCGTGGAGGTGACCACGATCGTGGTGCCGGACCCTGGCCCGGGCGAGGCGGTGGTCCGGATCCAGGCGTGCGGCGTCTGCCACACCGACCTCCACTACCGGGAGGGCGGCATCAACGACGAGTTCCCGTTCCTGCTCGGCCACGAGGCCGCGGGCATCGTGGAGTCGGTCGGCGAGGGCGTCACCGAGGTCGAGCCCGGTGACTTCGTGGTCCTCAACTGGCGCGCGGTGTGCGGCCAGTGCCGCGCGTGCAAGCGGGGCCGCCCGCAGTACTGCTTCAACACCCACAACGCCAAGCAGAAGATGACGCTGCTGGACGGCACCGAGCTGTCCCCGGCGCTGGGCATCGGCGCGTTCGCCGAGAAGACCCTGGTCGCGGCCGGCCAGTGCACCAAGGTGGACCCGGCGGCCGAGCCGGCCGTCGCCGGTCTGCTGGGCTGCGGCGTGATGGCGGGCCTCGGCGCCGCGATCAACACCGGCAACGTCGGCCGGGGCGACTCGGTCGCGGTGATCGGCTGTGGCGGCGTCGGCGGCGCGGCCGTGATGGGCTCCCGGCTGGCGGGCGCGGCGAAGATCATCGCGGTGGACATCGACGACCGCAAGCTGGAGACCGCCCGCGGGCTGGGCGCCACCCACACCGTCAACTCCCGCACCACCGACCCGGTCGAGGCGATCCGCGAGCTGACCGGCGGCAACGGCGCGGACGTGGTGGTCGAGGCCGTCGGCCGGCCGGAGACCTACAAGCAGGCCTTCTACGCCCGGGACCTGGCCGGCACCGTCGTCCTGGTCGGCGTGCCGACCCCGGAGATGACGCTGGAGCTCCCGCTGCTCGACGTCTTCGGCCGCGGCGGCGCGCTGAAGTCCTCCTGGTACGGCGACTGCCTGCCCTCGCGGGACTTCCCGATGCTGATCGACCTCTACCTCCAGGGCCGCCTGGACCTCGGCGCCTTCGTCACCGAGACCATCGAGCTCGACGCCGTGGAGCAGGCCTTCGAGCGCATGCACCAGGGCGACGTCCTGCGCTCGGTGGTGGTCCTGTGACCGCGCGCGTCGACCGGCTGGTGACGGCCGGGACCTTCGAACTCGACGGCGGCAGCTGGGAGGTGGAGAACAACGTCTGGATCGTCGGGAACGACGAGGAGGCGGTGGTGATCGACGCCGCGCACGACGCCGAGGCCATCGAGGCCGCGCTCGGCGGGCGCCGGCTGCTGGCGATCGTCTCCACCCACGCGCACAACGACCACATCGACGCGGCTCCGGCGCTCGCCGCCCGCACCGGTGCGCCGATCCTGCTGCACCCGGACGACCTCCCGCTGTGGAAGCTCACCCACCCCGAGCGGCTGCCGGACGGCGAACTGGCCGACGGCCAGCGGATCGAGGTGGCCGGCACCGAGCTGACCGTGCTGCACACCCCGGGCCACGCGCCGGGCGCGGTCTGCCTGTACGCGCCCGCGCTGGGCACCGTCTTCACCGGGGACACCCTGTTCCACGGGGGCCCGGGAGCCACCGGCCGGTCGTTCTCGCACTTCCCGACCATCATCGACTCGATCCGGGAGCGGCTGCTGACGCTCCCGGCCGAGACCGTGGTGCGCACCGGTCACGGCGACCCGACCACCATCGGCGCCGAGGCCCCGGCCCTGCCGGAGTGGATCGCGCGCGGGCACTGACGGGCACCGGTGGTCCGAAGCCCACCCGGTACGGCCCCCGGGGAACGACCGTTCCCCGGGGGCCGTACCATCGCGATCATGGCCCACGACCCGCGCGACCTCGACGACGCGTTCCTCGCCTTCTGGCAGGAGCGGCACATCTCCACGCTGACCACCACCCGCCCGGACGGCACGCCGCACGTGGTGCCGGTCGGTGTGACGTACCAGCCGGAGACGGGAACCGCCCGGGTGATCACCAGCCGCACCAGCCGCAAGGCCCGCAACGTCGCCGAGGCCGGGCCCGAGGGCCAGCGGGTCGCGGTCTGCCAGGTGGACCGGGCCCGCTGGTCGACCCTGGAGGGCGTGGCGGTCGTCCGCGACGAGCCCGAGCAGGTCGCCGAGGCGGAGCGCCGCTATGCGGAGCGCTACCGGCAGCCGCGGGTCAACCCGGACCGGGTGGTCATCGAGATCACCGTCGACCGCGTCCTCGGCCGCGCCTGAGCGCGCCCCCGGGGAACGGCCGTCCGGCTGCGGGCCCCGGCACCTGAACGGGGCAGTCCCCCGTGCGGCGGGCGCGCGCGGATCGAGAGCATGGGATCGGCCGGCCCGGGCGGCCGCGGCGCAGGGCCGCGAGCCCCTCCCGGGGGACTCCCCGAGGAAGGAAGCACCCGCCCATGGAGGCATCCGCACAGATCGGCGTGACCGGGCTCGCGGTGATGGGCCGCAACCTGGCGCGGAACTTCGCCCGCAACGGCTACGCGGTCGCGGTGCACAACCGCACCCCGGGCCGGACCGAGGCCCTGGTCGAGGAGTTCGGCCACGAGGGCACGTTCGTCCCGGCGCAGTCGCCGCAGGAACTGGTGGCCGCGCTGGAACGGCCCCGCAGGCTCCTGATCATGGTGAAGGCGGGGCGGGCCACCGACGAGGTCATCGAGGAGTTCGCCCCGCTGCTGGAGGCGGGCGACATGATCATCGACGGCGGCAACGCGCACTTCGCCGACACCCGCCGCCGGGAGCGGGCGCTGCGCGAACGCGGCATCCACTTCGTCGGCACCGGCGTCTCCGGCGGGGAGGAGGGCGCGCTGCACGGCCCCTCGGTCATGCCCGGCGGCTCCGCCGAGTCCTACGCCGTCCTCGGCCCGATGCTGGAGCGGATCAGCGCCCACGTGGACGGCGATCCGTGCTGCGCCCACATCGGCACCGACGGTGCCGGCCATTTCGTGAAGATGGTGCACAACGGCATCGAGTACGCCGACATGCAGCTCATCGCCGAGGCCTACCACCTCCTGCGGGAGGTCGGCGGGTACACCCCCGCCGAGATCGCCGAGACCTTCCGGAACTGGAACAAGGGACGGCTGGACTCCTACCTGATCGAGATCACCTCCGAGGTCCTCGCCCACACCGACGCCGCCACCGGCAAGCCCTTCGTCGACATCGTCCAGGACGCCGCGGAGCAGAAGGGCACCGGACGCTGGACGGTGCAGACCGCCCTCGACCTCGGCTCCCCGGTCACCGCCATCGCCCAGGCCACCTTCGCCCGGGTCGCCTCCGCCCGGTCCGAACTGCGGGCCGCCTACCGGCCGCTGCCCGGGGGCACCCGGCAGGAACTGCGCCCGCACGAGGCCGAGCGCTTCACCCGCGACGTCGAACAGGCCCTCTACGCCTCGAAGGTCATCGCCTACGACCAGGGCTGGACGATGATCCGCGACGCGGCGGCCGAGTACGGCTGGGACATCGACCTGGGCGCGGTGGCGAGGATCTGGCGCGGCGGCTGCATCATCCGCGCCGCGTTCCTCGACCGGATCCGCGCCGCCCACGCCGCCGACCCCGACCTGGTCAGCCTGCTCGCCGAGGAGCAGTTCGCGGCGGAGGTCGCCGACGCCCAGGCGGCCTGGCGCACCGTGGTGGCCGGCGCGGCCCAGCACGGCATCCCCGTACCGGCGTTCTCCGCCGCGCTCGCCTCCTACGACACCCTGCGCAGCGAGCACCTGCCCGCCGCGCTGGTCCAGGGGCAGCGCGACTTCTTCGGCGCCCACACCTACCGCCGCACCGACCGCCCGGGCAGCTTCCACACGCTCTGGGCCGAGCCCGCCCGCCCCGAGGTGCGGACGGACGGCGGGACGGCGTAGGCCGGCGACGGCATGGGCCCGCGACGGCACGGGTCGGCGACGGCACGGGTCGGCACGGACCGTCGCGGCCACGTGCCGGGGGCGGGTCAGTACCGGGCGTCGGTGGGCTCAAGGGTGAGCTCCGCGATCCGGGCCTGGCCGGGGCGGCTCATCGCCCACTCGACGGCGGCCGCCACGTCCTCGGCGAGCAGCGGGTGGTACGGCCAGTCGGTGACCTCGTGGACGCGCGGGTCCGGGTCCCCGGAGAGGACCGAGGCGAACTCGGTGTTGGTGGCACCGGGGGAGATCAGGCAGATCCGGCAGCCGCCGGGCGGCCGTTCCTCCTCGGCGAGCGAGCGGACGAAGCCCGCCAGTCCGTGCTTGCCGGCGGCGTAGGCCGCGTAGCCGGGCGAGGCCCGGGTGCCGAACACGGAGCCGATCAGCACCAGGTCCCCGCCGTGGGCGTCCAGTTCGGGCAGGAGCAGGCGCGTGGCGATCATCGGGGCGAGCAGGTTGACCCGCAGCTGGGACTCCCACGGCGCGCTGTCGGCCTCCCGCACCGGCCCCTGGCCGCGGCCGTGCCCGGCCGCCAGCACGGCGCCGGCGAGCGGGCCGGGCAGGGCGGCGAGGACGGCCGTCAGCGCGTCGGCGAGCTCGTCGGTGCGCTCCAGGTCGAGGGGCACCGCGACGACGACGGTGCCGTGCTCGGCGGACAGCTCCGTGGCCAGCGCCTTGAGGCGGTCCTCGCGCCGGGCGATCAGCACCAGGTCGTGTCCGCGGGCGGCGAGCCGGCGCGCGGTGGCCGCTCCGATGCCGCTGCTCGCTCCGGTGATGAGCACGGTTCCCGCTGTGCCGGGCATGCGGCCTCCTGTGTCGTCGAGGACGTGGTGTCGAGGACGTGGTGCGAGGGGTCGGGCTCGCGGATGACGGGGCATCAGGCGGCCTTCTTCCGCTCCGCCGCCCGCTCGATCTCGGCGAGCATGTCGCGCGGGAACCAGAGGCTGCTCGCGCCCGCCAGGGCGACGGCCGCCGCCCCGACCAGCACCGGCACGATGCCGACCCGGGAGGCGAGCCACCCGCCGACGAAGGCGCCGACCGGCAGGGTGGCGGTCAGCACGGCCTGGAGGAAGGCGTTCACGCGACCCAACAGGTGGGCGGGGGTGACGAGTTGGCGCCCGGTGGTCATGGCGATCGCCCAGACGGTGGCCAGCAGTCCGAACAGCAGCTGGTACAGGACCAGGACCGGGAAGGACAGCCCCAGGGAAGCCGCCGGGATGAGGAAGAGGGCGGCGCCCGCGCCCACGGCGCACAGCCGGATGGCCCGGGCCATGCCCAGCGCGCGGGTGACGGAGGTCGCGGCCAGCACGCCGCTGCCCATCCCGACGGCGTACGCGGCGTAGACGGCGCCGAGCTGCCAGGAGGGCAGCTGCAGCTCCCGGTCGGCGTACAGGACGAACAGGCCGCCGCCGGCCCCGCCGCCCAGGTTGAGCCCGGCCGCGGCCAGGGCCTGGCGGCGCAGCAGGGTCTCGCGCCGGATGACGTCGAGGCCCTCCTTCAGGGCTTCGAGGCGGGACCGCGCGCCGCTGCCCGCCTCGTGCGCGGACCGGTTCAGGGAGGCCGGCAGCGCGAGGAACAGGGCCCCGCCGACGAGGTAGGCGGCGCACTCGACGAGCAGCGCGGGGGCCGGGTCGATCACGCCGATCAGGATGCCGCCGAGCGCCGGCCCGCCGATCAGGCCGATGGTCCGGGCCCCGGTGAGCGAGGAGTTGGCCGGCAGCAGGCGTTCCTTGGGCATCACGCGGGGCAGACAGGACTGCAGTGCGACGCTCTGGGCGGAGTTCAGCGCCCCGGAGGCGGCGGCCGCGGCGAACAGGTGCGGCCAGGTCAGGCCGTCCAGGGCGGCCGCGAGCGGCACGCTGCCGATGGCGGGGACCTGCAGCCAGGACAGCGAGACCAGCATCCGCCGCAGCCGGGCCCGGTCGACGGCGACGCCGATGACCGGGCTGAGCAGGACGCCGGGCAGGTAGGACATCGCCATCAGCGCCGAGGCGCCCAGCGGGCCGGCGTGCAGGTGGGCGATGGCCAGCAGGGGCAGCGCCAGCGCGGTCACCTGACGTCCCACCGAGCTGGTCATCTGCTCCGTGACCAGCAGCAGCAGCGGGCGGTGCCGGCGCAGCGGTACGGATTCCGGGGCCGGGGGCGGTGTCGTGGGCGGTCCGGACTCCGCGGGTACGGACGACTCCTCGGCCGTGGAAGATCCCATGTATCAGACTCCTGTGTCGGGCACGGTCCAGTGGCGGATGCGTGGAGGCAGTGTCACCGCCCAGCCCCGGGTGACGAGCACGAGGCCTTCGGACGCCAGGACGGACACGGCCTCACGGCCCGTACTGCTGAGGTCGTCCAGGGCGGTGGGGGTCAGGCAGGCCCGGAAGGTGGCCACCAGGTCGGGGTGGTCCAGCGCGAAGCGGGCGGAGGCGTCAGGGTCCCGGCGGTCCCTGACCTGGACGAAGCCAGGTCCCTGCCGGTAGTAGAAACTCCCGTACGCGTAGGCGGAGCGCCAGTCGGCCAGGGCCCGTTCGGCCTGCGGGGTCTGCGCGGCCTCCTCGGCCTCGGAGGGCTCCGCGAACGGCGGCGGCAGGTGGTGCAGGTGGTGGAGGGCGAAGTCGGCGGCGTCGGGGTCGTGCAGCACCGGGTCGTCCGGGGCCGGCGACCACCGCACCGGGAGCACCTGGCTCTGGCACTCGCGCAGCAGTCGGACGGCCTCGGCGGCGGGCCGCCCGCCCGCGCCGAGACGGACCGGTGCGGCGAGGACGACCAGCCGCCCGTCCAGCCGGTGGGGCACGGTGTCCGGCAGGTCCGGCCGGTCCGGTGCCGCGAGGGAGGGCTTCGCGATCGGCATCACGCCACCTCCTCGGGGGTGGGGAGGGCGACGGGGAACGCGGCGCCGTCGCCGGGGGCGCGGACCGGCACCGCCCGGGTGGGCAGCGCGACCAGGGTGTCGCCGTCCTTGAACACCAGTCCGTGCGCCAGGAGTTCGCGCCCCCAGGCGGTGAGCGCGTCCAGCGGGACCTCGTGCCCGGCCTCGGCCAGGCGGCGCTGCAGGGCGGGGAGCGTACGGCCGTGGTCCAGCTCGCGGAAGGCGGCGGCGCGCCAGTGCGTCAGCCGGTGGGTGCGTCGGGGCCAGCCCTCGCGTTCGTCGTGGATCAGCAGATCGCCCTGCTCGCCGCCGTCGCCGCCGTCACCGACGTCCGGGCCCGCCGTGACCGGTTCGAGCAGGAGCCGGGAGGACGGGTAGGCCTCCGTCCAGCGGTCGATCTCCTCCACCAGCCGTCGTTCCAGCTCGCCCTGGATGCCGGTGGCCGGGGTGTCGAACAGGTAGACCAGGTCCTCCAGTTCCTCCCGCGGCAGCTGGTAGACGTGCTGGTAGATGTCGGCGGGGCGGCGCTCGGTGAAGCCCAGCGCGGGGTTGGTGAAGTGCGGGCTGAAGCGTTCCAGCGCGATGCGGGTGGCACCGCCCGGAGGCTGGAGGTGGCGCAGGGCCGGCATCTGGTCGATGATCTCCGTGTAGTCCTCGTCGCGCTCGCCCGGGAACCCGTAGAGGTAGTTCCAGACGCAGGTGAGCGCGTGGTTCTCGCACTCCCTCATGGTACGGACGTTGCGGGCGCCGGTGACCCCCTTGTCCATCAGGTCGAGCACCCGGCTGTTCAGGCTCTCGATGCCGGGCTGGACGTGGGTGACCCGGGCGCGGCCCAGCAGGGCGATCTGCTCCCGGCTGAGGTTCGACTTCACCTCGTAGTGGATGCGCAGGTCCCACTCGCTCTCGGCGGCCCGTGGCAGGAAGTCACGGAAGTAGTCCATGCTGATGATGTTGTCCACCGTGATGACGTCGAGCAACTTGTGCCGGTGGACGAGCCGTTCGATCTCGGACCAGAGCTGTTCGCCGCTCTTCGAGCGGAACTCCATCAGGCTTCCGTTGAGCCCGCAGAAGGTGCAGTGGTGCTTCTCGCCCCACCAGCAGCCCCGGGCGCCCTCCACCACGAGCTTGGGCTCGACGAACTCGGCCACCGGGGAGGAGTCGAAGGACTCCTGCCAGGCGTCGAAGTCGGGGCTGGGCAGCAGTCCGATCGGGACGGTGCCGCGGGGCTCCCGGTTGGCGCGCGAGGTGTCGCCGTCCCACCAGCAGACCCCGGGGACGTCGGCGGGGGCCGTGCCGCGCTCGATGTGGGCGAGCAGCGCCGGGAAGGCCCGCTCGGCCTCCCCGCGCACGACGTGGTCCAGGAAGGGGTGGTTGCGGTGCAGGGCGTGGCCCATGACGCTGTCGCAGTTGCTGCCGCCCAGCACGGTGACGACCTCGGGCCGCAGGCGCTTGATCTCCCGGGCGAGGGCGAGCGAGGGCACGTTCTGCAGGAAGGTGGTGGTCATCCCGACCACGTCGGGGTCGGTGGCGAGCACGTCGCGGGCGGCCTCGGCGATGAACCGGGCGGCGTGCGGCCGCATGCGCAGCAGGCTGTCGATCGACGATCCGGTGCGGGCCGCGTAGGCGGTGAGCTGCTCGGTCCCCCACTGGTCGTCGTCGTAGAGGCAGCCCGAGAAGACCCAGTCGCCGAAGCCGTCGAACACCTGGTCGTCGGCGACGGTCATGTACTCCGCCGGGGTCAGTTCGCCGTCGCTGTGCTCCAGCAGGAACTCGGCCCAGCGCAGCCACCCGTGGTACTCGGCGACCTCGTCGGCCGGCCGTTCCCGGGTGACGAGTGCGTGCAGGAGGCCGACCTGGAGCGACGGCATCTCCAGGGCCTGCCACGGCATGGAGACGAGCGCGATACGCATTCCCTGGCCTTTCCGACTCTCGGACTCTCGGACGGTGGAGAGGCGGCCGCACCACCGGGGGTACGGCCGCCTCGGCTGAACCAGTGAGCCTTACTTGCTCGCGCGGCGTGTGCTCACGCTGTACTTGTTGGCCGCCTTGGTCTCAGCGCGGACGGCAACCTTCTTGATCTCCATCACACCTCCATGTGTTCTCGCGTGGATTTGCGGCGCCGGGACAGTTCTTGCCGGTCGTCCCGGACATTCAGGAGCACCCGCATGCGGGTGGCGTGTCGCGCCCGGAGCCGGGCGGCGACCAGTGGTGCCGGTGTACCGGGCAGCAGCCGGTGCACCAGCGAGGCCAGCTTGTCCACGTCGTTGTGCTTCAGCACCACCTGTTCGGCGGCGAGCAGCAACTCGGCGGGCAGACGGCGCAGTCGGTCCGCGCCGGGGCCGTGGGTGAGGTAGGCCATGCCGAGCGCGACGTGGCGGGACTCGTCGCGGCGCACCAGCCGGTACACCTCGCCCAGGCCGTCCCCGCGCAGGCCCTCGTCGAACCAGCGGAACTCGTCGGCGGCGAACCCCTCGGCCAGTGTGTGGGCCAGGAAGCGGGCGGTGTAGTCGCCCAGGGACCACAGGTCGCGCGACAACTCCTCGACGGCCTCGCCCGGATCCTTGACCGACCCGGCGACGGCGTGCGCGTAGCGGTGGAAGACGGCCGAGTGCTTGGCCTCGTCGGCCACCGCGGTGGCGAGCACCAGCTTCATGTCGCCCTCGGGGCAGGCGTGCAGCAGACCGGCCGCCACGTCCATGCCGACCTGTTCGGCGTAGGTGCTGCCGCTCGCGATCAGCCAGGACAGCTCGGAGGGCGGGGCGGTCCCGGTGCGGTCGCGCAGGGCCCGGTGGACCACCTCGGCCGGCTCCCAGTCGTGCGAGCGGGCGTCGCGGATGAAGCGGTGGTGCAGGTCGGGGACGCCGCGGGCGCGGTAGCGGGCCACGCCCGACGGACGCGGTCGGTCCGGAGCACCTTCGGTCCCAGTCATCCCTCACCCCGTTGCCGTGCCGACCGATGTCATGTGCAGGGAAGCAAAACACGGTGGGCCCGGTTGTTCGAACGCTTTCGTCGTTCCGGCCCCGCAAATGCGCCAAGATCCCGGTGACTGACGGGACTTGGGTTGATCGCCCGGCGGTCCGAGGCTGACCAGCGGAGATCGGGACCGGCCTGGTCTCAGGCGTGGTCCGTCCGGGACGGTTCGACCAGGAACGGAGGATGGCCGAAAGCTGATCGACCATCAAATCTTCACCTTCGGACCGTCGACGGGCGACCTATCGTGTGTGCGCCATCGCATCGGCGCATCGATCACGGGGAGCCGCCACCATGCCGGAGGACGACGTCCTGCCACGGGCAACACCACCCGCACACTGGCTGAGCCCCGGCGACGCCGGGTACGACGAGGCGCGCACGGTGTGGAACGGCATGCACGACCGCCGCCCCGTCCACATCGCCCGCTGCCGCAGCGCGGCGGACGTGAGCGAGGCGCTGCGCCACGCGGCGGCCCAAGGCCTCGACGTCACCGTCCGCGGCGGCGGCCACAACGTCGGCGGCAGCGCCGTCGCCGACGGGGCGCTGATGATCGACCTGTCGCCGATGCGCGCCGTCACCGTCGACCCGCGGGCCCGCACCGCCGAGGCCCAGGGCGGCTGCCTGCTGAGCGACCTCGACCAGGCCACGGCGCCGCACCAACTGGCCTGCCCGGCCGGCGTCATCTCCCACACCGGCCTGGGCGGACTGGCCCTCGGTGGCGGATACGGCTGGCTCGCCCGCCGCTGGGGCCTGACCTGCGACCACATCCTCGCCGCCGAGGTCGTCCTCGCCGACGGCTCGGTGGTCGAGGCCAGCGAGGAGAGCCACCCCGAACTGCTGTGGGCGCTGCGCGGCGGCGGCGGGAACTTCGGCGTGGTGACCCGCTTCACGCTGCGGCTGCGCCCGGTCGGACCGGCGCTCTTCAGCATGGGCGTGCACGCCCTGGACGACGTCCCCGACGCCCTGGCCGCCTACCGGGCGTACACCGAGCGGCAGCCGGCCGGCCTGCACGTCGTCGGCGGGCTGAAACGCGCGGGCGAGCAGGACTGGATACCGGAGCACCTGCGGGGGCGGCACGCGCTGCTGCTCCTGGCGGTGTGGACCGGGGACCAGGAGGAGGGCCGCGCGCACACCGAGTCGCTCTACCGGGAGGTCGCGCCCGCGGCCCGGGTGAGCATCCCGATGTCGTACCCGCAGCTGCAGGCGCTCGGCGACAGCAGCGAGCCCAGGGGCGACCGGTACTTCGTCAAGTCCCGCTACCTCCAGGACCTTTCGCCCGATGCCGTCGCCCGGATGGTCGAGGCGACCCGGGCCAACCCGTCCGCGCTCTGCTCGATCGACTTCGAGTTCCTGCGCGGGGCCATCGGGGACGTCCCCGAGCAGGACTCCGCCTTCCCCGGCCGCGCCGCTCCCTACCAGGTGACGGCGGAGGCGCACTGGACCGACCCGGAACGGGACGCGGAGCACATCGCCTGGTCGCGGGCGACGATCGAGGGCCTGCGGGCCTTCGGCACCGGCGGGGCGTACGCCAACTACGTCCAGGGCGAGGGGGACCGGAAGGCGCGGGACGTCTACGGCCCGGAGCGCTACGCCCGGCTCGCGGCCGTGAAGAAGGCCTACGACCCGGGGAACGTCCTGCGCGGCAACCTGAACATCCGGCCGGAGTAGGGCTGCCCTGGTCCGGCTCGCCCGCCTCGCCCGCCTCGTCCGCGCCGGGCTCAGCGCGGCGCGGACCCGCCCGGACCGGCGACCAGCCAGTGCGCGGGCAGCTCGATCCGGGTGCCGTCGGGGGTGGACTCCGTGGTGGCCAGGGGCAGTTCACCGCCGGCGAGGACGTCGAGTCCGGCCGTGCGGAACAGTTCGGGGAAGACCGCGTCGGCGACGTCGGCGGGGACGAGCCCGTGGGCGAGGACCGGGCGCAGCTTCGGGGGCGGGCCGGCCGGGTCGCGGGCGAGCTCGCCCAGCACGCCCTTGGCCGCCTCGGCGAGCTCGAACACGAAGGCCCGGCCACGTGCCCCGATCAGGACGCGAACGGCATCGACCACCCGTTGGCGGTCGGCCGGATCGCTCTGGTGGATCACCCCGCGCACGTACACGTTGGCGTCGCCGAGGCGGTGGTGGAGCGCCCGGACGGCCTTGGCGTCGGTGGCGTCCAGCCGGGTGAACTCGGCCCGCCCGGCCGGGTCGCCGCGCCGGGCGCGGTCCACCGCGGCGGCGGCCAGGTCGACCCCGAGGACGAGCGGGAAGCGCTCGGCGAGGAAGCGGGTCTGGGTGCCGTTGCCGCAGCCCAGGTCGATGACGGGCAGCGCCGGGTCGGCCAGGTGGGGACGGAACAGCACGAGGTGGCGTTCGGCGCTGAGGGCCGGTTCGGCGTCCCAGATCACCGCGCCCGGTTCCTCGGGCGCGTCGCGCCAGAAGCCCTCCCAGGCGCCCAGGTAGCGATTCGTCACGCTCATGACGGGGACCTCCGGATGTCGCGCGAGGTGTCTGGTCCGTGTCTATCGGTACCCGGTCCGGGCGGCAAGCGGGTCCGGGCGGCAGTCGGCGGGCGTGCGCGGGTGGGCGCGCGCCGGGAACGTGCGGGCGCGCACCGGGGGAGCGAAGGTCAGCCGGCGGAGCGCGACCGTCGCAGCAGGTAGAGGCCGGAGGCGGCGGCGAGCACGGCCATGCAGGCGGCGAAGACCAGTCCCGCGTCGATCAGGCCGAGCGGCCCGGTGAGCAGCCCCACCCCGATGACCGGGATCGAGATGCCGAAGTAGGCGACCACGAACAGCGCCGAGAGGGCGCCGCCGCGGTGCTCGGCGGGAGTGGCCGCGGCCACCTCGCCCACCGCCCCGCGCAGGCCCATGCCCTGCCCGGCGCCGCCCACGAGGGCGCTGAGCACCAGCGGGGGCAGGGTCTCCCGGGCGAGCGAAGCGGCCAGCAGGGCCATCCCGGCGATCAGCACCAGGCAGCCCAGCGGGATCGCCCGGGCGGTGCCGAGCCGGGGCACCAGGAGCTGGCCGAGCGTGGAGGCGAAGAAGGCCGTGAAGACCACCAGGCCGACCACCGCGCGGTTGTGGACGCCCAGCTCCGTGCCGAGGAAGGCGGGGCTGACCGAGGTGAACAGGCCCAGCAGGGAGAAGCCGGCGAAGGCGGCGACCGCGGCCGGCAGGAACACCGGCCGGACCTCCGGCGGCAGGGACGGCCGGTCGGGCCGGGCCGTGCGCAGCGGGCGGGTCCCGGAGACCGTCTCGGGCAGTAGCCAGGTGAGCGCGAACGAGGCGGCGAGCAGCCCCAGGTGCACGACGAACGGCAGGACCAGGAGGTGCGGCGCGTACTGCGAGAGCACGCCCGACAGCAGCGGTCCGCAGCCGAGCCCGCCCATGTTGGCGGCGGTCGCGACGAAGCCCGCGTGGGCCCGGTGCCCGGGCGGGGCGAGTTCCAGCACGTACGCCGTCCCGGTGCCGGTGAACAGGCCCGCCGAGAACCCGGACAGCAGGCGGCCCAGGCAGAGCAGGGCGACACTGTCCGCGTTCAGGAAGACCACGGCGCTGGCGGCCGAGCAGAGCAGCCCGCAGAGCAGCACGGGCCGGCGCCCGACCGAGTCCGAGACGTTGCCGATCAGCAGCAGGACGCCGATGACACCGAAGGCGTACACCGCGAACACGACCGTCACCGTCAGCTCGGAGAAGCCGAGCTCCTCCTGGTACAGCCCGTAGAGCGGGGTGGGCAGGGTGGTGCCCGCCATGCAGACGGCGAAAGCGGCGGCGGCGACAAGGTGCCCCACCCGGGCGACACCTGGCCGGGCGGTCCGACGATCGGTCATTCGCCCACCATAGGGCCTGTCTTCAAACTCGCGCCTGCGGGGCGAACGACGGGAGTTTGAAGACAGGCTCTGGGCGCGGGCCCCGGGCCGGGGCCCTGCCGCGCGGGGGAGCGCTGCGCCGAACGGCGGTCCGAGCCCGGCCGCCGCCGGGTACGGACGGGCTCGGACGGCCGTGCGGGCGGCGTCAGCGGGCCTGGTGCCAGGTGGCTTCGAGGGCGGTGGAGCCGTCGGGGCTGGTCGAGCGGCGCCACCGGGCGTGCAGACCGGCCGGGCGGGTGGCCGGGCGGGTGGTCGGACGGGGCGTGCCGATGGCGCCGAGCACGGTGTTGTCGAGCGGGCTGGCAGCCAGCCGGTCCAGCACCTGCGCGACGGTGGTGCGCAGGCCGTGGCCGTGGCGGCGCACGTCGGGGACGACGGAATGGAACGCAGCGAGGACGGACATGCGGCTCACCTCCGGAAGGACCTGCGGGTCGTGCAGGTGCGGTCCGTCCAGCTTCCGCCGCTCCGCGGGCTCCGGGGCCCGGATTGACGGGCTGCTGACACTCCGCTGACGATCTGCTGACGCGGGGGTGTCCCGCTGGTGGTCCTCGGATGGCCTCGGGGAGGTCCCGCGGGTGGTCCGCCGGGGCGTCAGACCCGGTACGCGGCGACGTAGCGGGCCGGGTCGCGGCGCAGGTCCCCGTGCCAGCGCTCACGGCACTGTTCGGCGAAGGTCCGTCCGGTGGCGAGGATCTCCTCCAGCGGATCCAGGTGCCCGAGAGGACGGCCGGCCGCCGGACGGGGTGGTGAACCCGGCCGGTGCGGGCGGCCGTAGGACCGAAGTGGGCGCGCGCAGCGGTGCGGCCGCGAAGCAGCGGGGGCGTCCGTGAAGAACCGGGGAGGAACTGGATGCAGTCCCGACGCGACCAGGTGCAGGCGCACCTGTTCGTGATGAGCAGGCTGGCCTCGGGCATGCTGCGGGCGGAGCCCGACGCGCCGGACACCCCCTCCGGGCGCACCACCCGGGGCACCATGGCGGGCCTGGCGGTGGGCGTGCTGATCGGGCTGGGCGTCACGGTGTACGGGGTGATCCGGCCCGGTGGCGGTGACGGCTGGGCCAAGCCCGGCACGCTGGTGGTGGTCGAGGAGACCGGCGCCCGGTACCTGTCCGTCGGCGGGCAGCTGCATCCGGTGCTGAACGACACCAGCGCCAGGCTGCTGGCCGGTGAGCAGATGACGGTGCGGCAGGTGAGCCGGGCCTCGATCGCGGACGCGCCGCGCGGCGCCCCGGTCGGGATCGTCGGCGCCCCGGACGGGCTGCCGCCCGCCGCCGACCTGGCCGGCGGCACCTGGCTGGCCTGCGCCACCACCCAGCCCGGCCCGACCGGCACCCCCGTGCCGAAGCTGGCACTGCTGGTGGACCCGGCGGCCGAGGGGCGGGCGCTGACGCCCGGCCAGGGGCTGCTGGTCGCGGCCCCGGACGGCTCGGCGCACCTGCTCTGGCAGGGCCAGCGGCTGCGCGTCGACACCGCCAACCAGGCGCTCCAGGCGCTCGGTTACGGCGGTGCGACGCCGTTCCCGGTGCCGGCCGGGGTGCTGAACGCGCTGCCCGCCGGGCCCGACCTCGCCGCGCCCGCGGTCGCCCGGCGCGGCGAGGCGGGCCCGGCGCTGGGCGGCAAGCCGACCCGGATCGGCCAGCTCTTCGAGGCCCCGGGCGGTGCGCACTACCTGCTCACCAAGGACGGCCTCGCCCCGCTCACCCCGACCCTGTACGCCCTGCTGCTCGGCGACCCGCGCACCCAGAAGGAGGCGTACGGCAGTGCGGCCCCGGCGCCCGCGCCGATCGGCGCTCTGGACCTCGCCGGGCACGCCGCGCCCGGCGGACCGCCGCCCCCGGGGCTCCCGGAGTCGCCGCCGGCGCTGGTCGCCCCGCTGCACGGCGAGGGCGTCTGCGCCGACCTGCACACCGGCGCCGGCGCCCCGACCACCGCCGTCACCGTGCTGCCCGCCGACCAGGCCTACGCGGGCCGTCCGCCGACGCCGCCGACGCCGCCGGCGGGTGCGGCGGGCGCGTCCTGCGCCGTCGCCGACCGGATCGCCGTCCGGCCCGGCCGAGGCGCCCTGGTGCGGGCGCTGTCGGGAGCGGGCGCCGGAGGCACCGAGTACCTGGTCACCGAGGGCGGGATGCGTTACCCGCTGCCCTCGGCGGCGGTCGTCAAGCAACTCGGCTACGGAGGTGCGACGCCGACCGCCGTCCCGGCCGCGGTGGTGGCGCTGCTGCCCGTCGGCCCGAGCCTCGATCCGGCGGCCATGGCGGAGGCCACCGCGCCCACCGCCGGGCCCGTCGCCGCCGCGGCCGCCCCGGGGGCCGCCGGCACCGCCGCGGCGAGTCCGTCGGCGTGCAGCTGAACCACCGTCCTCGGCAGGGCCGTTGGTCCGATCAGACGTCTCGGCCGGGCAGTCCGTCCGGCGAGCGCAGGGAAGGGAGCAGAGCATGACCACACCGGGCATGTTGACCAAGGAAGACGAAGCGATCCGCCAGGTCCTGGCGAGCCTGGAGCAGCAGATCGAGCACATGGTGACCGCCGGGCGCACGGTCGAGCGGATCAAGGAGGAGATCGCGGGAGGCTACATCTCCGGCGCGAGCGCCGTCTTCCAGCAGAAGGTCGAGGACTGGATGACGCGCTACCAGCAGGTCATCGGGGCCTTCGAGCGCTTCGTGCAGTCGACCCAGGGTGCCAACGCGATCCTCACCCAGGCCGAGGAGGACGCCCGCGCCCATGCCGCGGACGGCATCTACGAAGGCCTCCAAGGCGCCTGACGGACCATCACCAGTAGAGGACGGGTACCCCCATGGACTTCGGCAACATCCAGCTCCACCACGAGACCGTGTCGCAGGCGGCGAGCGAGCTGCGCCAGGCCGGCAACATGATGCGCAGCAACCTGGACGAACTCATGAGCAAGCTGCGGGGCGTGATCGACGGCGGCCACTTCCAGGGTGTCGCGGCCACGGCCTTCGAGGACCTCTCCCGGGTGGTCTCGGCCAACGAGTCCGCCATGGACGACGACATCACGGCGGCCGCGAACACCCTCAGCACGATGCACGAGATCATGCGCGAGTCGGACACCCAGGCGGGGAAGCAGTTCGCCTGACGAGGAGGGGGGTCCGCGCATGAGCGGCGACACCACCAAGATCACCATCGCCTACTTGGAGGGCCGCCTAGCAGAGCTGCGGGCCTTCGAGCAGGACGTGAACGGCCAGAAGACGAACTGGGCGAAGGCGCCGTCGGCGCTGAAGGCGGGCCAGGACGCGTTCCCGTCCGCCAAGGCGCTGAAGCAGGCCTACGTCGACTACGCGAAGAGCGTGGGCGACGGCATCGAGGCCGTCCGCAAGACGATCGACGACATCGTCAACGACCTGCTGAAGGCCGGGCGGACGCTCCACGAGGGCAACGACGAGGCCCTCACGGAGGCCCAGCTGCTGGAGGTCCTCCACGACGTGCTCACCGGCGTCGCCCCGACGACCAAGCTCCCCTGACGCCAGGAGACCGCCGTCGGCGCCGCAGGGCCACCCGGCCCGCCGGCGCCGACGGCACACCGCTGCCCGAGAACCGTTCCACCCCGCCCGGAGGATGACCATGGCCGACCAGACGAGCTACACCTGGGAACAGATGCTGAAGGTGTTCGCCGGGACGGACCACAGCGACGTCGCGCAGCGCACCGACGTGACCGGCCCCCAGTGGATCCAGGCCCGCTACCTGTACACGGACACCAAGGCCAACAACGACAAGCGCAAGGTCCAGAACGGCATCTCCAAGGGCGACGCCGGATACGACATGTGGGCCGAGTGGGTGTACCTGGTCGAAGGCGGCGGCACCTACAGCACGATCCTGGGCGTGACCTGCGACTGGCACTTCTGGGACGGCAAGCCCGACGACAAGACGCCGACCCCGTTCAGCCGCTTCAAGTCCAACCCGGGCGACATCATGGGCCCGTCGATCTGGGGGAGCTGCAGCGGCAACGAGGTCACGGCGCCCCCGACGCTGTGGGACGCCGCACGGATCATCGGCGAGGTCGACACCTTCTTCGTGGAGCAGCGGAGGAAGGTGAACACCTGGTTCAACGACGTGGGCGGCTCGGACAGCGAGTTCCAGGGCAGCGCGGCCGGCCGGTTCAAGGAGGTGCTGTACGGCCTGGAGAACGAGTTCATCGCCATGCACTTCGGGCTCAGCGGCGATCTCGGCGCGTACAAGGACCTGCCCAAGGAGGCGCCCAAGGACCCGCCCAAGGGCGGGTCCACGAGCAACCCCATCGTCACCAAGCTGAACGCTGCCGGGGACGCCCTGAAGCAGCAGCAGGCGAACATGTACTACCAGGGCTACGAGCCCTGGATGGGGAACTCCGCCCTGCTGAGCTCCACGGGCAACGAGCAGGGCGAGCACTGGCAGTACACCGACGGCTCGAAGGGCGGCAGCTTCGCCTCGCCGTACACGTGCGTGCACTTCGCGTTCACGGAGCTGGTCAAGGACCTCACCGCGGTCCTCACCCTCACCACGATCAGCTACGACGACGGGAGCATCTCGGCCGAGGCCACGGTCTCGGGTGGCGGGGTCACCCTGGCGACCAACGACAAGGGCGTCGACAAGGGAGCCCTGGACGCCTTCGTCGCGAAGCTGGAGGCCAAGGCGAAGGAGAAGTGGAACGGCTGGGTCGCCGAGAAGCTCGACTCGGCCGCGACCAACGCGGGGAGGCTCCTGAGCGACGCCTACGACGACGCGAGCAAGCTCCTGATCCCGATCAGGCCGGTCACGCTCGACCTGCCCAAGGACAAGGTCGAGACCAAGACCACCCCCGACGGCAAGGACGACAAGAACGGCGACGGGTCGAAGACCGACGTCAAGGGGCCCCCGGGGATCGGCGGGACCGGGGGCGGCACCGGAGGCGGCGGCGCGGGCGGGGGCGGGACCGGCGGGATCGGGGGCATCGGCGGCGGCAAGGGCGGCGGGAAGACCGGCGGCATCGGCGGCATCGGCGGGACCGGCGGGGGCGGGACGACCGGCATGGTCCCGCTGTTGGACAAGGACGGCAAGCCGCTGCTCGGCAAGGACGGCAAGCCGCAGATGGTCCCGGCCGGCACCCACGTCAACGACAAGGGCCAACTGGTCGACAAGGACGGCAAGCCGCTGCTGGACAAGGACGGCAAGCCCTGGACCGTGCCGCCCGGCACCGTCGTGGGCCAGCCCGGTACGGGCTCCGGCGGCTCCACCACCGGGTCCGGCGGCACCGGCACCGGCTCGGGCACGCCGTTCAAGGTGCCGCCGGGCTCGAAGAGGAACGACGACGGGACGGTCACCGCCCCCGACGGCACCCTGGTGAAGGACTCCAACGGCAACCCGGTGGTGCTCGGCAAGGACCGGACCATCGCCGAGGACGGCACCGTCCGGGACGCGAACGGTCGGCCGGTCTCGCAGTTCGAGCAGCTGCTCACCGACGAGGAGCACGCCCTCTCCAGGGGCATGGGGGACATCCGCGGTGGGGGCGGCAGTTGGAGCGGGCTGCCCGGCTCGATCGGCGGTGGCGGCATCTCCTTCGGCTCGGGCGGATCCGGCGGAGCCGGCTCCGACCTGTTCGGCGAGCCGCGGGGCGGCGCCGCCCCGAAGACCGTCGGCGGCGTCGCCTCCGGCCCGGCGAACCTCGGTGTCGGCGGCCGGCTGGCCGAGGCCATGGGCGTCAGGCCGACGGCCGAGGTGGCCGCCGAAGCCGTCACGCAGGTGGTCGATCACCT
>NZ_JBEXWT010000026.1:0-105258 GCF_040629945.1 Kitasatospora sp. NPDC005856
GCGGTGCGGGAGCGGATCGCGGGCCGGTTGTCGGTGGCGGCGGTGAACGGTCCGTCGTCGACGGTGGTGTCGGGTGACGCGGACGCGGTGGCGGCACTGGTCGAGGCCTTGGTCGGGGAGGGTGTGCGGGCGCGTCTGATCGAGGTCGATTACGCGTCGCACTCCGCGCATGTGGAGGAGGTCCGCGAGCGGTTGCTCTCCGACCTGGACGGGATCACCCCTCTCGCGGGTTCGGTGCCGTTCTTCTCGACGGTGACGGGCGGCCTGTTGGACACGGAGGTCCTGGGCGCCGAGTACTGGTACCGGAACCTGCGGGAGACGGTGGAGTTCGGGCAGGCCACGGAGGCGTTGCTGGGGGAGGGCTTCCGGTTCTTCGTCGAGTCCAGCCCGCACGCGGTGCTGGGTGTGGCGGTGGGGGAGTCGGTCGATGCCGCGGGTGTGGACGCCGTGGTGCTGGGGACGTTGCGTCGTGGGGAGGGTGGCCCGGCGCAGGTGCTGCGTGCGGTGGGTCGTGCGTGGGAGTGCGGATTGGAGGCGGACTTCTCGGGTGCGTTCCCGGGAGCCCGGCGGGTGGACCTGCCGACGTACGCCTTCCGGCGCAGCCGCTACTGGCCCGAGCCGGCGCCCACCGCGGCGGCCGATGTGGGCGCGGCCGGCCTCGATCCGGCCGACCACCCCGTCCTCGGAGCGGCCATCGAACTGGCCGACACGGGTGAACTGCTGCTCACGGGCCGGATCTCGCTGCTTACCCACCCCTGGCTCGCCGACCATGCGGTGGCCGGTACGGTCCTGCTGCCCGGAGCGGCCTTCGCGGAACTCGCGGTACGCGCCGCGGACGAGGCCGGCTGCCGCACGGTGGAGGAACTGACGCTCCAGTCACCGCTGTTGATACCCGCCGACACCGCCGTCCGCCTGCAGGTTCGGGTCGGCGCCACGGACACGCACGGCAGCCGCTCACTGGACCTGTTCTCCTGCCGCGAGGACGCGGCGACCCCGCACTGGACCGCGCACGCGACCGGCAGGCTCACCGCCGACGCCACGACCCGCGAGCCGTCGTCCTCAGCCGTACCGGACGACGCCGGCTCCTGGCCCCCGCCCGGCGCCGTCCCGATCCCCGTCGACGACCTGTACGAGCGGTTCCGTGCCTCCGGTTACGGCTACGGACCCGCCTTCCGCGGGCTCACCGCTGCCTGGCGCCGGGGTGACGAGATCTTCACCGAGGTACGTCTGCCCGAGGACCAGCACCGGTCCGCCTCCGCCTTCGGCGTGCACCCCGCCCTCCTGGACGCCGCTCTCCAGGGGCTGTTCCTGCGGGCTCGGCCGGACACCGAACCGGGCGCGGACCGGCCGTCCGCCGGACTGCCGTTCTCCTGGAGCGGAGTCGGGCTGCACGCCTCCGGAGCCACCGCGCTCAGGGTACGGCTCGGCTTCCGGCCGGACGGATCGGTGTCGATCGACGCGACCGACTCGAACGGCCTCCCGGTCGCGTCGGTCGAGGCGCTCGCCGTCCGCCCGATCGACCTCGACACCCTCTGCCCGGGCGGCGGCCCGGAATCCCTCTACCGGGTGCAGTGGTCGGCGGTGCCCGCCACCGCACCCGCCGACCCCCTCGGACACTGGGCTGTCCTCGGTGGCCGGGAACTCCTCCCGGACAGCCATCCGGACCTGGCCGCGCTCGGTGCCGCGCTGGACGGGGGAGCGCCGTCGCCCGACGCCGTGCTGGCCTGGTGCGACCACACCCCGGACCTTTCGTCCCCGCCCGACGCCGCGTCCGTGCACACCGCACTGGACGACGCCCTGCGGCTCGTCCAGGACTGGCTGGCCGACCCGCGGTGGGACGACGGCACCCGGCTCGTGCTCGTCACCCGGGGTGCGGTCTCCACGGCAGCCGGCGAGGAGGTCACCGACCTCACCGGCGCCGCGGTCCGCGGCCTCGTCCGCTCCGCCCAGTCCGAGCACCCGGACCGCTTCCTGCTGATCGATACCGACGACCCGGCCGCCGTGCCCGGCCTGCTGCCCCGGGCACTGGCCGGAACGGAACCCCAACTGGCGATACGCGGCGGAGAGCTCCTCGCCGCCCGCCTCACCAGGGCCACCGTCGCCACGGACCCGAACCCGGCCCCGGACACACCGTCCGGTATCGCCGCGGCCGGGGGAACCGTCCTCGTCACCGGGGCCGGCGGCGCGCTCGGCGGCCTGGTGGCACAGCACCTCGTGACCGCGCACGGCGTACAGAACCTGCTGCTCGTCGGCAGGCGCGGCACGGACGCCCCGGGCCTGGCCGACCTCGCCGCCGAACTGCGCGGCCTCGGCGCCCGGGTGGACGTGGAGGCCTGTGACGTCGCCGACCGGGACGCGCTCGCCGCGCTGCTCGCCGGCATCCCCGCCGACCGCCCGCTGAGCGCGGTCGTCCACGCGGCCGGCGTCCTGGACGACGGGACGATCGAGTCGCTGACCCCCGGGCGGATGCGCCACGTCCTGCGGCCCAAGGTCGACGCAGCCCTCAACCTGCACGACCTCACCCGTGACCTCGCGCTGTCGGCCTTCGTCCTGTTCTCCTCCGCGTCCGCCACGGTCGGCAACGCCGGGCAGGGCAACTACGCGGCCGCCAACGCCTTCCTCGACGCGCTCGCCCAGCACCGCCGTGCCCTGAAACTGCCCGCCCAGTCGCTCGCCTGGGGCCTGTGGGCGCGCCGCAGCACCATGACCGGCACGCTCACCGCCGCCGACCTGCGGCGGATGTCCCGGGGAGGCACCGCGGCCATCGGCAGCGAAGAGGGCCTGGCCCTGTTCGACGCGGCGCTCACCCTGGACGAACCCCTGCTCGTCCCGGTCAAGATCGACCTCGGCCGGCTCCGGACGGCAGCCCGGACCGGACCCGTCCCGGCCCTGCTCGCCGCCCTGGTCCCCGGTACCGCACGCCGCCCCGCCTCCGGGGCGGACGCCGCCGAAGCGGACTCGCTGCGCCGCCGGCTGACCGGCCTCACCCCGGAGGAACGCGTCGCCACCCTGCTCGACCTGGTACGGAGCCGGGTCGCCGACATCCTCGGCCACGGCGGACCCGAGGCCGTCGACCCGGACCAGGCGTTCAAGGACCTCGGCTTCGACTCGCTCACCTCCGTCGAACTCCGCAACCGGCTCGGCGCCGCCACCGGCCGCCGGCTGCCCGCCACCCTGGTCTTCGACCACCCCACCCCGGCCGCCGTCGCCGCCCACCTCACCGGGCGCCTGGTACCCGACGGGCCGGGCGACCCCGCCGGCACCGGGAAGGCCGCCGGGGCGCACCTCGCCGACCGGCCGGAGACACCGGACACGCCGGCTCCCGCCGCCGACATCAACGCCATGGCCGTCGACGACCTCGTCCGGATGGCCCTGGGCGGCGAACGTGACTGACCGACAGCCGCAGAAGGAGAAGCCCAACCCCATGCCCACCGACACGGACCAGGTGGTCGCCGCCCTCCGCGCCTCGCTGGTGGACAACCAGCGCCTGCGGCAGGAGAACCGACGGCTCCGCGACGACTCCGCCGAGCCCATCGCCATCGTGGCGATGAGCTGCCGCTACCCCGGCGGCGTCCGCACCCCGGAAGACCTGTGGGAGCTGCTGGTCAAGGAACGCGACGCGGTCTCGCCGTTCCCCACCGACCGCGGCTGGGACGTCGAGGGCGGCTTCGACGCCGACCCCGACGCCCCCGGCACCTTCTACGTCCGGGAAGGCGGCTTCCTCCACGACGCGACCGGCTTCGACCCCGGCTTCTTCGGCATCTCGCCGCGCGAGGCCCTGGCCATGGACCCGCAGCAGCGGCTGCTGCTGGAAGCGTCCTGGGAAGCGGTGGAACGCGCGGGCATCGACCCGGCGACCCTGCGCGGCAGCCGCACCGGCGTCTACACCGGAGTGATCTACAGCGAATACGGGTCCCGGCTCGGCCGGGTGCCCGACGAAGTGGAAGGCTTCCTCGGCACCGGTACCATCCCCAGCGTCGCCTCGGGCCGGATCGCCTACACCCTGGGCCTGGAAGGCCCGGCGGTCACCCTGGACACCGCCTGCTCGTCCTCCCTGGTCGCCGTCCACCTCGCCTGCCAGGGGCTGCGCTCCGGCGACACCACCCTCGCCCTGGCCGGTGGGGTGACCGTGATGTCCACCCCCGGCCTGTACGTCGGATTCAGCCGCCAGCGCGGCCTGGCACCCGACGGACGCAGCAAGTCCTTCTCGTCCGCGGCGGACGGAGCCGGGTTCGGGGAGGGCCTGGGCCTGCTCCTGCTGGAACGGCTCTCGGACGCCCGGCGCGCGGGGCACCCCGTCCTGGCCGTCATCCGCGGCTCGGCCGTCAACCAGGACGGCGCCAGCAACGGGCTGACCGCCCCGAACGGGCCCGCGCAGCAGCGCGTCATCAACGGGGCGCTCGCCCGTGCCGGACTCGACCCGTCCGAGGTCGACATGGTGGAGGCGCACGGCACCGGCACCGTCCTCGGCGACCCCATCGAGGCGCAGGCGCTCATGGCCACGTACGGGCAGGACCGGCCCGCCGGGCGGCCGTTGCGGCTGGGCTCGCTGAAGTCCAACCTGTCCCACACCCAGGCCGCCGCGGGCGTCGGCGGGGTGATCAAGTCGGTGCTCGCGATGTGGCACGGCGTGATGCCGCGCACCCTGCACGTCGACCTTCCCTCGCCCCAGATCGACTGGACCGAGGGAGCCGTCTCCCTGCTCACCGAGGCCGCCCCCTGGCCGGAGACGGGACGTCCGCGCCGGGCCGGGGTGTCCTCCTTCGGCGCCAGCGGCACCAACGCCCACGTCATCCTCGAACAGGCCCCGGCCGACCCGGCAGCTTCCGACGGGCCCGCCACGCCGGAACCCGTGCCCGCCGCCGTCCCCTGGATCCTGTCGGCGCGTACTCCGGATGCGCTGCGCGCCCAGGCGACGGCGCTGTACGAGCGGGTGGTGGCGGAACCGGGCCTGAGCGTGACGGACGTCGGCCATTCGCTGGCGGCGGGGCGTTCGCGGTTCGCGGAGCGCGCGGTGGTGGTGGGGTCGGACCGGGGCGAACTGCTGGCCGGTGTCGCCGCCCTGTCGCGGGGCGTGCGTGCGGCGGGCGTGATGGTCGGCAGCGGGCTGCCCCCGGGCCGTTCGGTGTTGGTGTTCCCGGGTCAGGGTTCGCAGTGGGTGGGGATGGCCGTGGAGCTGCTGGCCGAATCGGAGGTGTTCGCGGGGCGGATGGCCGAGTGCGAGCGGGCGCTGGCGCCTTACGTGGACTGGTCGTTGGCGGAGGCGCTGGGCTCGGAGCGGTTGCTCGCCCGGGTCGACGTGGTGCAGCCGGTGCTGTGGTCGGTGATGGTGTCGCTGGCCGAGGTGTGGCGCTCGTCCGGCATCGTTCCGGACGCGGTGGTGGGCCACTCCCAGGGCGAGATCGCCGCCGCGGTGGTGGCGGGTGGCCTGAGCGTCGACGACGGGGCGCGGGTGGTCGCGCTGCGTTCCCGTGCGGTGGGGGCGTTGGCGGGCCGTGGCGGTATGGCGTCGGTGCCCCTGCCGATGGACGTGGCACGGGAGCGCATCGCCCCGTGGGCGGGCCGGCTCTCGGTGGCGGCGGTGAACGGCCCGTCGTCGGTGGCGGTGTCGGGCGACGCCGACGCGGTCACGGCCCTGGTGGAGGAACTCCTGGAGGAAGGGGTGTGGGCGACTCGCATCGAAACCGACTTCGCGTCGCACTCCTCGCACGTGGAGCGGATCCGCCGGCGCCTGCTCTCCGACCTGGACGGGATCACCCCCCTCGCGGGTGCCGTGCCGTACTACTCCAGCGTGACCGGCGGTCTGCTGGACACGAAGTCCCTGGACGCCGAGTACTGGTACCGCAACCTCCGGCAGACCGTCGAGTTCGAGCGGGCGACCCGCTCGCTCCTCGCGGCCGGGCACCGCGTCTTCATCGAGTCCGGCCCCCAGCCCGCCCTGATGTACGCGATCGAGGACACGGCCGCCGATGCGGGCGCCCCGGAGACGCTGGTGCTCGACACCCTGCGGCGCGGGGCCGGAGGGCTCCGCCGACTCCAGCTCGCGCTCGCCGAGGCACACGTCCGGGGCCTGCGCGTCGACTGGGAGCGACTGTTCGCCGGAACCGGTGCCCGGCGGGTGGACCTGCCCACCTACGCCTTCCAACGACGCCGCTACTGGCTGGACGCCCTGCCGGCCGACCGGGACCAGGCGGCCACCGGCCAGTCCGCCGCGGACCACCCGCTGCTCGGCGCCGCGGTCGACCTGCCCGACGACGCGGGCACCCTCTTCACCGGCCGGCTCTCCTCGGCCACCCACCCCTGGCTCGCCGACCACGCCGTGGCCGGAGCCGTGATCCTGCCCGGCGCGGCCCTCGTGGAGCTGGCCGCGCACGTGGGCCGCCGCCTCGGCTGCGCCCTCGTGGAGGAGCTGACCCTCGCCGCCCCGCTGCTGCTGCCCGACGATCAGGCCGTGCAACTGCGCGTACGGGTGGGCGCCGAGGACGGCACGGGACGGCGCCCGGTGGAGTTCCACTCCCGGCCCGAGGCCGCCCCCGGCTCCGCCGACCGGCCCTGGACCCGGCACGCGACCGGCGCGGTCGGCCCCCGGGACCCCTCGGCCGACCGGGACGACACGACCGGACCGGCCGGCACGTGGCCCCCGCCCGACGCGGTCCCCCTCGACGTGGACGAACTGTACGGGCTGCTCGAAACCCGGGGCGTCGCCTACGGCCCGGCGTTCCGGGGCCTGCGCGCCGCATGGCGCACCGCGGACGCGATCCACGCCGAAGTGGCCCTGCCCGACGGCCTCCCCGACGGCGGAGCGGGCGGCTTCGGCGTGCACCCGGCCCTCCTGGACGCGGCCCTCCAGACGACCGGTCTGCGCGAAGGCGCCGCGACCGCGGAGCCCGCCGACGGCGTCCCCCTGCCGTTCTCCTGGCAGCGCGTCGCGATCGAAACCTCCGACGCGCCGGTCCTGCGCGTCCGGCTGCGCCCCGACGGCCCGGACGCCGTCACCGCGCGGATCACCGATCCCTCGGGGCGCACGGTGGCGACGGTCGGCTCGCTCACCCTGCGCACGGCGTCCACCGCCGCACTGCGGGCGTCCTCCGGCTCCGTCTTCCACGTCGGCTGGACGCCGGTCACGGCCGGGCCCGGCCCGCGCCCTGTCACCCGCTGGGGCCTTCTCGGCCCGCAGGACGAGCGGCTGCTGCCGGCCGCCTTCCCCACCGAACCCCCGTCCGCGACACCCGACGCGATGCTGCTGACCTGCCCCCCGTCCGCCGACACCGTGACCGCGGACGCCCCCGCCCGGGACGCGGACCCCGCGGCGGTGCACGCGGTCGCGTCCGGGGTCCTGGACCGCCTCCAGGCCCACCTGGCCGACGACACCACCGCCCGTACGCCCCTGGTGGTGCTCACCCGGGGCGCGACCGGCCCGCTCGGCGCGCAGCCGCAGCCGGCGGACCTCGGTGCGGCGGCCGTCTGGGGCATGCTCCGAGCCGCTCAGCTCGAACACCCCGACCGGTTCGTGCTGCTGGACACCGAAGGGCCGGACCCGGACGGTCTCGGCGACGCGCTCGCCGAGCTCCTCGCCACGGGCGAACCACAGGCGGCCCTGCGCGGTGGCGTCCTGTACGCGCCCCGACTGATACGGCCGCCGGCCACCACCGCCACGGCCACCACGGCCACGGCCACCGCCGCGACCCGGCCGGCCGGCCCGTTCGGGCCGTCCGAAGGGACGGTACTGGTGAGCGGGGGCGGCGCTCTCGCGGCCGTCCTGGCGCGCCATCTGGTCGCCGCGCACGGGGTACGCCACCTCCTCGTGCTGAGCCGCCGCGGCGCCGACGCCCCCGGCATGCCGGAGCTGACGGCGGAGCTGGCCGAGGCCGGAGCCGAACTGGCCGCCGTCAGCTGTGATGTGTCCGACCGTCAGGAACTGGCCGCCGCCCTGGCGGCCATCCCCGAACGCCATCCGCTGTGCGCCGTGGTCCACACCGCCGGAGTGCTCGACGACGGTCTGCTGGACGGGCTGACGGGGGAGCGGATGACCGCCGTCCTGCGGCCCAAGTTCGACGCCGCCCGGCACCTCGACCAGCTGACGCGCGGAGCGGACCTGTCCGCGTTCGTCGTCTTCTCCTCCGCCGCGGGCGTGCTGGGCAGCCCCGGCCAGGCGTCCTACTCGGCCGCCAACGCCGCGCTCGACGCCCTCATCGCGGAACGCCGACGGCTCGGGCTCCCCGGCCTGTCCCTGGCATGGGGCCCCTGGGAACGGGTGAGCGGGATGACGGCGGAGCTCGGCGGCGCCGAACGGCGGCGCATCGACCGGCGCGGCGCCCGCGGCCTCTCCGACGCGGAGGCCATGGCCCTGCTGGACACGGTGTGCGCCGCGGACGCCGCCCCGCCGGGAGACGGGAGCCCCGTCGTCCTGGCCCACCTCGACCTCACCGTGCGCGGCGACGGCGCGGTGCACCCGATGCTGCGCTCCCTGGTCCGGCGCAGCCCGACCGCGACGACCGGAGCGAAGGGGACGCCGACCGCCGCCGCAGCGCTGCGGCAACGGCTCGACGCCGCCGCCGACGTGCAGGAGCGCGGGCTGGTCCTGCTGGACATCGTCCTCGCCCAGGCCGCCGAAGTCCTCGGCCACACCGACTCCGGGGCGCTGTCCGCGACCGTGCCCTTCCTCTCCGTCGGATTCGACTCGTTGACCGCGGTCGAGCTCCGCAACCGGCTGGCCGCCGCCACCGGACTGCGGTTGCGGCCCTCCGCCGTCTTCGACAGCGGCACCCCCGCCGCGCTCGCGGCGCGCCTCGCCGCCGAGGTCCGGGGGGAAGACACCCCCCGGCCCCGAACGGCACCCGCAACCGGAACCGCCGCAACCGGAACCGACACCGCCGACACCGACCCGGTGAGCGTGCTGTTCCGCCGGGCGTGCGCACTCGGCCGGATCGACGAGGGCATCGCCCTGCTCAAGCACGCCTCCGCCCTGCGCCCGGCCTTCCCCAGCGGCAGCGACCTCGCGGCCGCCGGCACCGGCCCGCGGCTGCTGCGCCTGAACGAGCGCGCCGACGCCCCCGTACTCGTCTGCTTCGGCTCCGTCGTCGCCCTCGGCGGTGCCCACCAGTACGCCCGCTTCGCCGCCCGCTTCCGGGACCGCTACGCCGTCGCCGCCCTGGACGCCCCCGGATTCACCCCCGAGGAGGAACTGCCCGCCGACATGTCGGCCCTGCTGGACTTCCAGGCGACGACACTGCTCCGGGAACTGCCCGGGAGGACGCTCGTCCTGGCCGGCTCCTCCTCCGGCGGCACGCTCGCCCACGGAGTGGCCGCCGCGCTGGAGCAGCGCGGCGAGGGCCCGGCGGCCGTGGTGCTGCTGGACACCTACCTCTCCGACAACGAAGGCATCACCCAGTTCAACGACGTCCTGCTGGGCGGCATGTTCGACCGCGAGGACCGGGCGGCCCCGATGGACGGGACCAGGCTGACCGCGATGGGCGGCTACTTCCGTCTGCTCGACGACTGGAAACCCCCGGCGGTCCGCGCCCCGCTGCTGCTGGTCCGCGCCTCCACCCCGCTCGGCCGCCCGTCCGCCGAAGCCGGTGACTGGCGCTCGTCCTGGGCCGGTGCCGACACCGTCGTCGACGTTCCCGGAGACCACTTCTCGATCATGGAACAGCATGTCGCGACCACCGGCGACGCCGTCGCCGACTGGCTCGGCACCATCCTCCGCACCCCCGAAGACCTGTGAAACCGAAGGAGAGCCCGTTGACCACAGCCCCGTACGACGATTCCCCCCCGCGACACGCCCTCACCGTGCTGGGAGCCGGGGTGATGGGCGTCGGCATCACCGTCCTCGCCCTCGGACACGGCCTGCCGGTCCACCTGGTCGACATCGACCGGGAACGGCTCGACCGGGCCATGGACCTGATCGACGGCGACCTCCGGCTGGCCGAGCTGATGGGCGCACTGCCCGCCGGGACGCCCCGCGGCGCCCTGGCCACCGGCACCTCGCTCAAGGCCGTCGTCGGAGCCACCGCCGTCGTCGAGGCGGTCACCGAGAACGCCGCGATCAAGGCCGCCGTCCTGTCCGAGGTCTCCGGACTGGTCCGGCCCGGAACCCTGCTGATCACCAACACCTCCTCGATCCCCGTCGACGAACTGGCCGGTGCCGTGGAGCGGCCGGAGGATCTGGTCGGCACCCACTTCATGAACCCGCCCTACCTGATCGGCACCGCCGAAGTGGTCCGCGGCGCCAAGACCGGGGACCCGGCGATGGCCGCCGTGGCGGCCCTGCTCACGGCGCTGCGGCGGCGGGCGGTGGTCGTCCGGGACGCACCCGGCTTCGTGACCAGCCGCATCCTGCACCCGATGATCAACGACGCGGCCCGGGTCGTGGAGGAGGGCACGGCGACCGCGGAGGACGTCGACGCCCTGATGCAGGGCTGCCTGGGACACCCCACCGGCCCGCTGCGCACCGCGGACCTGATCGGCATCGACAACCTCGTCGACTCCCTCACCGTGCTCCACGAACGCACCGGCGACGACGGCTGCCGCCCCGCCGAACTGCTGCTCCGGCTGGTCCGCGAGGGCCGGCTGGGCCGCAAGTCCGGGCGCGGCTTCTACGACTACACCTGATCACCCCGACAAGGAGACGGCCATGACCACAGCGAACACGCCCGACATCCACGACCTGGAGAAGGAACTGCTGGGATTCCTGGAGGAACGCACCGGAACCGCCTGGGACGCCGACACCGACCTGTTCGGCGCCGGCGGCCTGTCGTCCCTGTTCGCCATGCAGGTGGTGGTGCACCTGGAGAAGACCTACGCCATCGCCGTCCGCGGCGCGGACCTGCGGCTGGACAACTTCCGCACCGTACGGCGGATGGCGGAGCTGGTGGACCGGCTCCGGGTGCCCGCCGCCGGGGGCCGGAATGGGTGAGGACCTGAACAGCGCCATGACCTCCGTCACGCTGCGGGTCGGCGACCAGGCGGGGGAGTGGGACCGGACCGGTCTCATCCCGCTGGACCTGCTCCGCGAACTGGGCGCCGAGGGCCGCCTGTGCGCCCAGGTCCCGGAGCAGTACGGCGGCTGGGGGCTCAGCAGCATGCGCAGCGGCGAGTACACCGCCCACGTGGGCGGCCTCTGCAGCTCGCTGCGCAGCGTGATGACCTCCCAGGGCATGGCGGCATGGACCATCCAGCGCCTCGGCACCGCCGAGCAGTCGGCCGCCCACCTCCCCCGGCTGACCGGCGGCGCACTGGCGGCGGTCGGCTTCAGCGAGCCCGGCGCCGGCAGTGACCTCGCGGCGATGACGACGACCGTCCGCCGCGACGGCGACGCGGTCGTCGTCGACGGACACAAGAAGTGGGTGACCGCCGCCCACTACGCCGACCTGGTGGTCGTCGTCGGCCGCTACGAGGACGGCGCGGTGGCCGTCGTGGTGCCCACCGACACGCCGGGCGTCCGGATCGAGCGGATCGCCGACCCGCTCGGCTGCCGCGCGGCCGGACACGCGGACGTGCACCTCGACGGGGTGCGGCTGCCGGCCGACAGCGTCCTGGGCGGTCACGGACTGCCGCCCGCCCTGCTGGTGACGACCGCGCTGGCCTACGGGCGGATGTCCGTCGCCTGGGGGTGCGTGGGCATCCTGCGGGCCTGTCTGGCGGCGGCCACCGCGCACGCCTCAGGGCGGGAGCAGTTCGGCAGGCCGCTCGCAGAGCACCAGCTCGTCGCCGGGCACCTCGCCGACCTCTACACGGCCGAGCAGGTGGCCGCGCGGGTCTGCGAGCACGCCAGCCGCTGCTGGGACGAAGGGTCGCCGGACCAGGTGGTGGCGACCGTACTGGCCAAGCACGTCAGCGCGACGCAGGCCGCCCGGGGCGCGGCGACGGCCGTCCAGGTACTGGCCTCGGCCGGGTCCCGGGACGGGCACGCGGTGGCCCGGGCGTACCGGGACGCCAAGTTGATGGAGATCATCGAGGGCAGCAACGAGCTGTGCCGGCTGATGCTGGCACAGCACGCCCTCTCCGCTCCGGGGGCACGGTGAGCGGGCCCACGGCCGACGACACGAGGAAGGACGGCATGGCCGAGATCGTCAAGTGCCTGGTCTGGGACCTGGACGACACCCTCTGGCAGGGCACCCTGCTGGAGGACGGCGAGGTGCACCTGCCGGACGAGGTGCGCAAGGTGGTGATCGAGCTCGACTCCCGCGGCATCCTCCAGTCCGTCGCCAGCCGTAACGACCACGAGCACGCCTGGGCCCGGCTGGAGGCGTTCGGCGTGGCCGAGTACTTCGTCCTGCCGGAGATCGGGTGGGGCGCCAAGTCCGAGTCGGTGCGCCGGATCGCCGACCGGCTGAACTTCGCGCTCACGACCATCGCCTTCGTCGACGACCGGCCCGCCGAACGCTCCGAAGTGGCCTTCCACCTGCCCGACGTACGGTGCTACCCGGCCGAGCAGGTCCTCGCACTCCCCGAACTCGCCGAGTTCACCCCTGCGGCCAGCACCGTCGACTCCCGGCGCCGCCGCCAGATGTACCAGGCGGGCTTCCGCCGCGAGGCCGAGCGGGCGGCCGCCCCCGGCCCCGACGAGGAGTTCCTGCGCTCCCTGGACCTGCGGATGCGCATCGGCCGGGCCACCGGCGAGGAGCTGTCCCGGGTCGAGGAACTCACCCTGCGCACCAGCCAGATGAACGCGACCGGGGTCCACTACCCGGACGCGGTGCTGCGCGGCCTGATCACCGACCCCCGGCACGAGGTCCTGGTGGTCACCCTCACCGACCGGTTCGGCCCGCACGGCGCGGTCGGCGTCCTGCTGCTCGAACGGCACCCGGGCCTGTGGCACCTCAAGCTGCTCGCCACCTCCTGCCGGGTCGTCGCCTACGGCGCCGGCGCGACCCTGCTGAACTGGCTGGCCGACGCCGCCGCCCGGTCCGGAGTCCACCTGGTCGCGGACTTCCGGGCGACCGAACGCAACCGGATGATGGAGATCGCCTACCGGTTCGCGGGCTTCGAGGGACTGGACGAAGCCCCGTGCCCGTGTGCCGCCGTCCTCGCGCCGGCTCCGGAGGACACCGGACTCCAGCGCCTCCACCTGGTCCCCGGCCCGCGCGTGGTGTCCACCGTCATCAGCGTGGACGCACCCGACCTGAACGTGCCGGAAGGGGGCCCGGGAACGTCGTGACCGCGGCGGCGGCGGCCGGCGCTCCCGGGCTCCGGCCCGCCGCCCTCAGCGCTTGCGGACGAGTGTGATCCCGTCGGCCATCACCAGCAGCGACAGCTCCACCCGAGGGTCCTTGTGCAGCAGCTGGTTCAGAGCCCGGACCCCGGCGGTCTCCGGGTCCACGGCGGCCGGATCGGCGACCCGGCCGAAGAAGAGGGTGTTGTCGACCACGATCAGACCGCCGGCGCGCAGCAGCGTCAGCGAAGTCTCGTAGTAGCGGACGTAGTTGCTCTTGTCCGCGTCGATGAACACCAGGTCGAAGCTCTCCGGCCCGCGCTCCGCCAGCAGCGCGTCCAGGGTCTCGGCGGCATCGCCGATCCGCAGGTCGATCCGCGAGTCGACCCCGTCCCGCTTCCAGAAGTCGGCGCCGATGGCCGGCCACCGGTCGTCGATGTCGCAGGACACCAGCACTCCGTCGGCCGGGAGCGCGCGGGCCATGCACAGGGTGCTGTAGCCGGTGAAGGTGCCGATCTCCAGCACCGCCCGAGCTCCCGTCAACCCGACGAGCAGGGAGAGCAGTTGGCCCTCCTCCGCCATCACCTGCATGGCGGTCCCGCCCGGCAGGTCCGCGGTGGCCTCCCGCAGCTCCCTGAGTAGATCGTCGTCACGGAGGGAGACCTCTCGGACGTAGGCGAGCAGGTCGTGGGTGGCTTCTGTCTGGTGGGCCATGGCGCGGGGGTCCTCTCGAAGGAGATCGGGTCGAAGGAGATCGGGTCGAAGGAGATCGGGTCGAAGGAGATCGGGTCGAAGGAGATCGGGGGAAGGGGAACCGGGCCGCCGGGTGTCCGTCGCCGGGCCGCCGGGACGGTCACCCGGCGCGCATGTACGGGTGATCGTGCTGCCGTACGGCGACCGCCTGCGCCCGCTCGCGGGCGTACGCCCGCAGCAGCGCGTCCAGCCGGTAGCGGCCCCCCGCCGGCTCACCCAGCAGATTCGCCTCGACCAGGGCGTCCAAGGCCTCCTCGGCCTGCGCCTCGGAGCAGCCGAACATCACCGCGACCCTACTGCTGGAGACCGAACGCGATCCGGCGGCCCCCAGCGCGGTGAACACCTCGGCGGGGTCGACCCCGGCCGGAGCCGTCCGCCGGAGCCCGGCGTGGTCGGCGTCGAGGCAGGGCCGGACACCGAGGTCGCCCGCGCACAGTTCGTCCAGCAGCCGCGGGGCGTCCGTGAGCCGCCGGGCGAAGTGCCCGATGGTCCAGTGCGGGCGCTCCAGCAGCCGGGTCCCCGCGATCCGGATCGCCAGCGGCAGGCCCGCACAGACCGTCAGCACCGAACGGGCCGCCCGCGGTTCGGCACCGACCCTGGCCGGGCCGACGATGCTGCCCAGCAGCTCCAGCGACCCGGCCTCGTCCAGCGGGCCGAGTACAAGCGGGGACGCCCCCTCCAGATCGGCCAGCCGCCGTCGGCTGGTCACCAGCAGCCTGCTGCCCCCGCTACCCGGTATCAGCGGCCGCACCTGCGCGGTGCTGGAGGCGTTGTCGAGCACCACCAGCAGACGGCGGCCCGCGGTGAGCGAGCGGTAGAGGCTCTCCCGCTCCGACTCCTCCTCGGGTATCTCGTCCCGGGGCACACCGAGGTCCGCCAGGAACCGCGGCAGCACCGCCCGGGCGGTCAGCGGCCGCGCGGCTCCGCCGAGGTCCGCGTAGAGCTGGCCGTGCACCGAGGAACCGCGCACGGCGTGCGCCGCTTGCAGGGCCAGCGCGCTCTTGCCGACACCGCCCCGGCCGGTCACCACGGCCGTCGCCACCATGCCCGCGGGCATCGTGCCGGTCGTGAGGAAGTGCTGCAGCCGCGCCAGTGCGCCGGAGCGGGCCGACAACGGCAGCGGCACCGAGGGCAGCTGCGCCGGGCTCGGCCAGCAGGATCTTTCCCAGGCGGCGGCCGGCGCCGGCGCGATGACCGCGGCCGGGGCCTTCGCGGGCCGCTCCAGCGGGTCGGGCGTGCGGGGCCGGTCATGGGCCGAGAGGATGTGCCGGTGGACCTCGCGCAGATCGGTGCTCGGCTCGGCGCCGAGCTGTTCGACGAGCAGCGCCCGGGTGCGCTGGTAGAGGTCCAGGGCCTCCGACTGCCGTCCCGAGCGGCCCAGCGCCAGCATCAGCTTGCCCACCAGGGCCTCGCGTAAGGGGTGCTTCCGCACCAGCCGTACCAGCTCCGGCACGACCTCGGCGTGCCGCAGCAGTGCCAGCTCCGCGTCGAACCGCATCTCCATGGTCTGCAGGCGAAGCTCCTGGAGGTAGCGGCCCTCCACGTCGCGCAGCGTCTGCGACGGGATGTCCGCCAGCGGCTCCTCGCGCCACAGGGCGAGCGCCTCGGCCAGCTCGGCGGAGGAACCTTCCAGGTCTCCGCGCTCGGCCAGCTCCGCCGCGCGCCGGCGATGGGCCGTGAACTGCCCGAGATCGCTCTCGTGCTCGCCGAGTTCGAGGAGGTAGCCGGGCGCCCGGGTGAGGATCCGGGCGGAGGCGTGCTCGCCCAGCGACTGCCGCAGGCGCATCACATAGGTGCGGACGGTCGCGGCGGCACTCGGCGGCGGGGCGCCGTCCCAGAGGTACTCGGCGATCCGGTCGACCGAGATGACCCGGTTGGCGTTGAGGAGGAGGGCTGTCATGACCACGCGTTGCCTCGGCGCCGACACGTGCACCTCACGTGCGTTCAACCGGACGGAAAGCGGGCCCAGCAACAGGAAGTTCAAGGGGGAGTCCTCTTCATCACACGACCGGAGGGCAAGACTCCCTCCAGCGTCTTGGGTGACCATGAGCGGGTCAACGCGGTCCTGTCGTATCTAGAGGTATTCCTAGATCACAGGTCCTGCGCGCATGCCGGGTTTACGCTGCGCGGCACCGTCACGGTGGACAGGGCCAGGCCGCCCACCACGGCCCACCGGCCGCAGGAACTCGTCGCTGCACACCACGCCGGAACAGCCCCTCGACGATCGCCCTGTTCTCCGGGTGGGCGACATGGAGGGCGCTGACGGCGTACGACCTTGCCATGAGGTGCCCTCGCCTCCTCGCCCGGATCAGCGGTGCGCGGTCCGGCCGGACCGTTGCTGCCGAGCCGGAGCCAAGTAAATCCCACAGGATTGCTCCGCACTGCAACGTTCTTACCACTCGCCGAAGAAACGGCCGGTTTTGAACCCGGACATGAGTGCCGGATGCGCTCCGATGCGTACTTGCTGACATTCCCGGAGGCATGGCAGGCTGTCATATGCGGCGCCCGTGACCCGCCGATCGTCGCCGATCAGGGATCCCCGTATTAGGACGTACCAGCCGGCCCACCGGTGCGGCGGGTGTCCGACGTGATCACCACACCCCGCCCGCCGGCACCGCGCGGATTTCGCGAAAGGAATGAAAGGCCGACATGACCTCCCTCTCTTTGGACAGCGACGTGTGGTGCCGTCGCTTCCATCCCTCGCCGACGGCCACGCGCCGACTGGTCTGCTTTCCGCACGCCGGCGGCTCGGCGAGTTTCTACTTCCCGGTATCCGCCGCACTGCGCGGTCCGGTGGACGTCCTGTCCGTGCAGTACCCCGGCAGGCAGGACCGCCGGGAGGAACCCGGTGTCCAGGACCTGCACCGGTTGGCCGACGAAGTGTCCGAAGCGCTGCGCCGCTGGGACGACCTCCCCCTGACCTTCTTCGGGCACAGCATGGGCGCGCTCGTCGCCTTCGAGGTGGCCCGGCGGATCGAGCGCGCGGGCGGTCGGATCGACCACCTCTTCGTCTCCGGCCGCAAGGGGCCGTCCGCAGACCGGCCCGGGCCCTCCCACCCACTCGACGACGCGGGCATCGTGGCCGAGGTCAGGGCCATGAGCGGCACCGAAGCCCGGCTCCTGGAGGACGAGGAACTGCTGGGGATGGTGATGCCCGTGCTGCGCGGCGACTACCGGGCCCTGGGGGCCTACCGGACCGACCGTGACGCCGTGGTCACCTGCCCGGTCACCGCCGTGGTGGGGGACCAGGACGCCTGGACACCGGTCCCCGAGGCCGGGCACTGGCGCGACCGCACGACGGCCGCGTTCGACCTCAAGGTCTTCCCCGGCGGGCACTTCTACCTCAGCAGCCGGGCGGACGAGGTGACCGGCATGCTCCGCGACCACCTCGCCGGTACGCCGCGCGCCTGAGACCGCCGACGACAGGGAAGGGGGACCGAGGAGTGACACGGTCAGCGACATCTGAGGAGATCAAGCCCGCGCAGCGGCCGCCGCGGTCCGGGCCCGCCGGCGACGCCCGTCCGGTAGTCGGGGGCCCTGCCGGTGGCGCGGGCGTCCGTCGGCTGACCGCCGTGGACGCCCGCATCCTGGAAGGCGTCGCGGTCGGCACCCCGACCGTCCGGCTGGCGGCATCGCTCTATCTGAGCCCGCAGGGCATCGAGTACCGCATCGGGCTGATGATGCGCCATTTCCAGGCCGCGAACCGGCCGGCTCTGGTCTCCCGGGCGCACTCCCTCGGTGTGCTGAGCGTCGGAGCATGGCCACCCCGCGTCCTCCCGGAATTCCTCGAGTCCCAGCAGAGCGCGGCGCGCACCGCTCCCTGACCGCCCCCGTGAATTCCCTCCCGGAGGACGGGCCGAAAAAATCCTTTCCGAAAGCAGAAAATTCACTCCGCCGGCATGCTGTCGGATATTTTCCCAGACCCGGATATCGTATCGATATCGCGCCACGAGACGGGTTTCCGGGTGTCCGGTCGAACGCCGGATTCTGCGGCATTCTGGTGTCAGGCCCACTTCTGCTGCACTACGCCCGGGCCGTGCTGGCACCCCTCCATTCGCTCCGATTCACAGGAGCCGTCATGAGTCCGGGGTACCTGTTCGGCGGAGGCGTCGGGACCGAGCCGCACGTCGAGATGCAGCCGGTTCTTGGCGGCCTTGCCCTCGGGAACGCGCTGGACGTACAACCGCGGCCCCACGCCTGACGGATCGACGCAGGCGAACCACGCGTCCCGCCGCTCGGCCGGCCGCGCGCTCCTGGAGTCCTCCCACGCGGCGAACCCCTCCGGTGGCGGCGGCACGACGTACCCCAACGCCTCGCACCAGAAACGGGCGAGGCGCTCGGGTTCCGCACAGTCGAAGGTGACCTGGAATTGCCTGGTCGATGACATCGGCCCACCATGGTGGCGCGCACCGCCCACCGGGACCCCTGGGCGGCCGTTGATCGTTCCGCTTCTCGTCGGGGACGCCGGGCCCTGTGGTGGGATCAGGTCGTGCGCTTCAGGTAGGCCTCGATCTCGTCGGCGGCGCGGGTGGCACCGCCCGCTTCCCGGATGAGCCGCTGCGCCTCGGTGCCCCGCTCCTGCACGGCCGCGTCGGCGGCCACCTCGGTGATCGCGGCCCGCAGCAGGCTCACGTCGGCCTCCGCCGGCAGCAGTACCCGGCCGAGGCCCAGCTCGGCCATCCGCGCGGTGTTGGCCGCGACGTCCGGCCAGGACGGCACTCCGAGTATCGGGCAGCCGGCGTCCAGGGACTCCAGCACGCCGCCCATGCCGCCGTGGGTGATCATCAGCCGGGCGTGCCGGAGCACCGCCAGGTGCGAGACCCAGCGGTGGACCTCGACGTTGTCCGGCAGCTGACCGAAGTCGGCCGGGTCCATCCCCTCGCCGACCGAGATGACGGCGTGCCAGGGCAGCTCGGCGAAGGCGTCCACGCACAGCCGGAAGAACTCCGGATGCTTGTTGTGCACGGTCCCCATCGAGACCAGCGCCACCGGCAGGCCGCTCGCCGGGGGCTGCCACTCCCCCAGGAAGGAGCGGTCCGCGAGGCACGGCCCGACGAAGGCGAAGCGCTCGTCGAAGCTCTCGCCGTGCGGCTGGAAGAACCGCGGCACGTGGACGAGGTTGAGGCCCTCGGTGCGCATCATGAACTCGTGCGCCGGCTCGTCGATGCCGTGCGAGGCCAGCAACTCGGCCATCCGGGCGCCGAATTCGACCACCACCTCCTCGGTGAGCGGGACCGCGCCGTCCGCCTCCATCATCTGCTGCACGAAGGAGTAGGTGTCGTTGGAGGCGAAGAACGGCGTCGACTGGACGGCCGGGAGCCCCCAGGTGTGGGCCAGTATCCGGCCGGCCTGGAAGGCCACGGCGTCGTAGACCACCGCGTCGGGCCTGGCGTCGCCGAACCACTCCTGGACCGCGCGCAGGATGGCGGTGTTCTCGTCCAGGAAGATCAGCGGGGTGCGCCCGTTCTCGGGACCGCCCACGCTGTCCACCGGCTGGGTGGAGTCGTAGCGCAGGTGTTCGGCGCCGACCTCGGCCAGGGCCTGGGCGAAGTCGTCGACGGCCGCGTAGGTGACCCGGTGCCCGCGGCGTACCAGTTCACCGACGACCGCCAGAGTGGGGAAGACATGGCCGTGGGCCGGGATGTTGACCATCAGGATGTGGCTCACTGCTACTCCGTCGGTATCGGGAAGAGGAACGAGGGGAGAGGGAAGAGGGAAGCAAGAAGCGCGATTCGGGAAGGGAGAAGGAGAAGGGGCGCGGCGGGCCGCGCGGCTCAGCTGGGGTCCTGGTCCGGGCCGGGCTCGGACTGCGGCTCGGACTGCTGCTCGGCGGCCCGCCGGGCGTCCGCGATCTCCTCGGCGCTCATCTGCCGGCGCGGGATCCAGGCGGGGACGGTGCCCTCCTCGTTGCGGCCTTTGTCGAGGATCGCCAGGTTGTGGTAGAAGTGCGCGCCGGTCAGTGTCCGGTCGGTCCCGCTCGGGCGGTGTGCGGTCGGCGGCTCGTGCTCCTCGTGGTTGAGGCCGTCGAGCAGCTGCTTGAGGAACCCCATGCTGGTGGTCGGGTCGCCGAGCCGCTCCGAACTGCCGCCGTAGCCCGGCCAGTAGGAGGTCTGCAGGTCCTCGATCACATAGAGCCCGCCCGGGACCACGTGCGGGAAGAGCGCGCCGAAGGCGGCGATGACGTCCGGGCAGTAGTGGCTGCCGTCGTCGATGACGATGTCGATCGGCCCGATCCGCTCGGCCAGTGCGGTGAGGAAGGCCGGGTCAGCCTGGTCGCCCTGAACGGTGTGGATCCGCTGCTCGCGCAGCGCCGTCTTGTCGTAGACGTCGACCCCGTAGACGAGGCCCCGCCGGAAGAAGCGCTTCCACATCCGCAGCGAGCCACCGCCCGCCGCCGGGTCGGCGTAGCCGCCGATCCCCAGCTCCAGGACGGTGAGCGGCCGGTCCCGCAGCGGGGCGAAGTGCCGGGCGTAGTGCTCGGTGTAGTAGTGCAGCCCCCACTTGTCCGAACCGTGGCGCAGCGACAACTCGGCCAGGTCGAGCGGCTGTTCCACCAAGCCGCGGAGCAGCTGCTGGACGACCGGGAAGGCCGCCAGTACGGGCATCAGCCGAGCCGGGTCCTCGATGCCGTGCCAGGTGATCCCGGGCGTGCGGTGGCCTGCGGCGTGCCGGGCGCCGAAGACGGCGCGGGCCAGGTCGAGCAGGTCCAGCTCGACGGTGGCGCTGGGCTCGTCGGCCGGCCCGGTGCGGTGCTCGGCCTTGGGGCCGGTCAGCAGGTGGTGCCGGAGTACCTGGCCGTCGAAGGCGAGCTCGAACTGCACCACCACCGCGGCGGCGGCGAGTTGCTCGCTCAGGTCGGCCCGGCTGACCAGCTCGTCCACCAGGTCGGCGGCCGTCTGCTCGGCGCCCGCCGACCTGATCACCGCCGCAAGCTGGTCCTCGGGCCCGTCCGCCGCCAGGATCAGGGCGCGGATCCGGCGCAGGTCGGTCTCGTGCGGGTCCGAGTCGTGGTCCGACGGGCTGTTCACGTGCCGGCCGTTCTCGTGCTGTCCGGTGAGGGCGGTCATGCGTGAGCCTTTCCACGAGGGAGTCGAGAGGACGGGGAGCGGATCGGGGCTTCTTCCAGGCCGGGGTGACGCCGTCGGTCATCGCCGGCGGCGGGGTCTCCACCCGACGGGGGAAGAGGGCGTTGTCCACCACGATCGGACCGCCGGGCACCGAGTTCACGGCGGGACGCCGTTGCCACTCTCAGCTACTGGACCGACACGTCGTGAATCTAGGTGCGCATCCCTCGCGCCACAAGCACTACCTGGGGCCACGGGGCGCCGAGTGCGGGAAACGAGCCAGAATCGGGGCACCGCTGTTCCGCATGTTTGAACCCGTCACCCCGGTGTCGTTCGTGGCAGCGGTGGAGTCGGTGATCGTCGGGCGACCGGGCCCCGGCCCCGGATCCGCCGGCCCCCGCGGCGGGCCCCGGGCGGGACCGTCCCGCCCGGCCGGGTCGGCCCGCAAGGACACGAGGGGCAGTTCCACCCCCATGACCAGTGACCGAGCCGCCCGGGTCCGGCCCGGCCCCGAGGCCGGAGCGCCCAGGTTCGGCTCCCGAGTCCGCACTGTGGATCGTGGCCGAGTACGACGCCGCCGGGAACGAGAAGGGCGCGATCCCGCGGTGCGGCCTTCGCGTCACGTCCTCGCCCGCTCGGCGGCGTCCAGGATCACGCGAAGGCCGCAAGGTCGTCCCGGAGGATTCCCGGGCATCAGGCCAAGGTGGCCAGGTCGGCGAGCAGGTCCTGTTCCGCCGTGTCGTGGACGGACACGTCGACCAGGCCGGTGACGAAGTCCTCGAAGGTCTCCGCGAGCAGGGTGATCGCGAAGCCGTCCTCCTGGTCGACGTGCACCACGGCCGGCTCGCCGCGCTTGCCGCAGGAACGGTAGTCGAGGGCGAGCATGTCGTAGCCGGCCGAGGGGGACCGAGGAGTCGGGCTTCGCCACCCAGGACAAGGCGATCGACCGGCTCACCGAGATCTACCGGGCGAAGCGCGAGAACCCCTGGAGCCAGAGCAAGGCCGAGTGCAACCGCAAGTACGGCGCGATGAACTTCGGCACGTACACCGAGGAGTGGAAGGCTGGCCAGCGCGCGCTCGCCCCGGCATCTCGATTCCCTGCTGGAACACCACCTCTACCCCGCCTTCCACAGCCGCCGGATGGCCACCTTCGACCACAAGGTCGTCGACGCCTTCATCCGGACCATGGAGCGTAACGGCGATGGCCTGGCCACCCAGGCCAACGCCTTCGACAAGCTCAAGGCGATCCTGCTCGACGCCCACCGCCTCGGCCTCTACCCGGAGAACCCGCTCGACGGGGTCACGCCGCCCCAGTACGACCCGAAGCGCGCGGTCATCCCGTCGCTTCCCCAGCTCGGCGGGATACGCGAAGCCGGCGACGAGACCTTCAACCTGGTCGCCGAGCTGATGAGCGGCTGCGGCCGGCGCAACGGCGAGGCCCTTGCCGTCAACATCAACAACATCGTCGCCGACGACGTCTACCGGGTCACCGAGCAGGTCAACCAGACGACCAAGGACTACGCGCCGCTCAAGCACCGAAAGAAGGGCGAATACCGAGACGTTCCGCTGCCGTCCCGGACCCGGATCCGCCTGCTGACGTACGCGGACACCCACGGCACCATCGACGGCTACCCGTTCCGCCATCCGCTGGACATCAGCAGGCCGTACCCGGCCTATTACTTTCAGAACCAGTGGGACCGGATCAAGCGGGCCGGTGACGTCGACATCCCCGAGGGCATGACGATCTACGGCCTGCGGCACTTCTTCGCCTCGAACTGCCTCAGCCACAACATCCCGATTACCGATGTCGCGGAGTGGATGGGGCACAAGAGCATCGACGTCACGTTCAAGATCTACCGGCACCTGATGCCCGGCTCGATCGGCCACGCCGCCCAGGTCCTTGACCTCGGGCTCGCGGCCTGAAGCAGGTGGGGCCCTGTTCGTCGCCGAATAGGGCCCCACACGTGTCGTTGTCCGACATCAGCCGCCGGACATCCGCTGCTGCTTCACCCAGGCATTGACCTCGGTGACCTTGAACTGCAGCTTCGCATTGCGCCCGCTCCCGAAGCGGTACGGGACGAGGCCGACCCTGGGCGCTTCTCGGTAGACCCACTGGACGGACATGTTCAGATGCTCCGCGGTCTGCTTGACAGTCATGAACTGTGGTGACATGGACTCTCCTCTGCGCCGGACGGTCGCCGGTGGTACTTCCCGGAGGTCCAAAGCTGTGCCAACAACCCCGGTTCGGGAGTGCTGTGATTCCGTGATAGAGCCTCGTCGCTCTACCGATCAAGACTTCAACACCGGGCACGCCGCCCCGGTGACACTGTGCCGAGGCCGAGCCGGACCGGTAGAGGGCTGACCCAGGGCGGCCGGGTGGATGCGGTGGGCAGCGGCTTCATTTTCCTGATCATGAAGAGCCCAACGATCACCCCCCGTCACAGGGCGCGGCCGTTGCTCGCCACGGACAGGTCCCGATCTCCTCGCCGCCGGTGTGCGCCGTGGTAGGGCAGAGGTCATGGTCCCTCGCTGGCCGGGATCGAGCGCTGCAGGTGTCGACTACCGTGTGCTGAGAGGGCGAAGCCCGGGAGCGGGCAGGCGGCCCGTAGACCCGAGCGTGAGTGCCCGCGCCCGTGGACGCTTTATCCGATGCCGTGCGCGTCACCGTCCTCGACTCGCACGAATCGCGCAGGATCCCAGGTGTAGAGCCGCCAGGTCCCGCCGTCGAACGGGACCGGTACGGGGTCGCCCGACTCGTCCTCGCGGATCCACCGCAGGCCGACGCGCCGGGACTTGCCCTCGGCTCCGGTGATCTCGATCCGGACGGTGCAGACTGCTGCGGCCGTGACAGAGATCCGCTCGATGCGGAAAGCACTCAGCGGATGGTGCTCGTAGGCGAGCCGTACTTCGCGGGGCGCGGCCTTGCCCTGCTTACGGTGCAGCTCCGCTGTGATCAGTGGCGCCATGGCACCGAAGTTCCGTCGGCTCCACGCGCCGAGGAAGGCCTCGGACGCGACACTCGCGGGGTGGGTCGCGAATTCGTCATCGCAGGGTGAGAGGTCGAACGGCTCGAATTCCTCGACCGCTTGTCGAACCCGTTGGTTCTGGGCGAGGGTGGAGAACAGACCGCGCAGCGTGGGTTTCTCTGGCGCGGGCTGCTGCTCCTTCTCCCTGGACCGGGCCCAGTCGGCGACGGCCATGAGCCGGTTCCACGCCTTGGTGGCCACGACGATGTTGTCGTAGTTCAGGAGGCTCCCGTGCACGATGCCGTTGCGGTACAGCTCGTACACGGGTTCCTCGTCGGTCGCGCTGCGGCCCTTCGTGAACGTCCGGTGGGCGTTGGCGAGGCCCATGTGGTGGCCGACCACGCTGTCCCACGCTTTGAGTTCCTCGGCCTGCCTCGCGTGCAGACCCCGGCGCACGGTCTCGAATTCGTTGACGAAGCCGTCCATGACGCTCAGCAGGACATGGACGCAGGCGTAGTACCTGCCGGCGAAGTAGTCGGTGGTGGCCTTGCCCACCAGGTCCAGCCGTCTGCGCATGGCTGGCAGACGCCTGAGCCCAGCTGTGAGCAGGGCGAGCCGTTCGTGGTCGTTGTAGTAGGCGATCAGTTTGGCTTCGGCCTCGGCGGGATCGGTGGTCGTGGCTACCAACTCGGCCGCGAAATCGAGGGATATCGACTCGTGGAAGATCCAGTTGCGTGGGCCGAGAAGCGCGTAGAACGCGTCAACGGTGTCGGCCATGTGATCGAGCTGCTTCCGGAGCGCCCGGACGTCGGGCTTCTTCCCGGCTGGGGCGAGATGGCGAAGGATGCGTAGCGCGGAGATCTGCCGCGATATCTCTACGAACGACGGCAGGTCCCTGGCCGAGCGGTAGTCCATCCGCCGATGCTAGCCACCCGGAGACAGCCCGACCAGCAGTTTGTCCGGCCGGATCGGGCTTTGGCGAGCGGTCCGGGCGGATACTCAGACACGCCTGTCCGGAGCGCCGCGCTCCAGGGGGGCGCCTCCGAGGGAACGGGGGTCCGACGGGGAGCTTTCGAGCACTGTGCGGGTGCGGGTGAGTGCATCCTCCAGCCGGTCGAGGGTGGCCTCGGGGAGGGCTGCGGAGCCCAACGCGCATGTAGCGAGCGCCAATTCGAACGCTGAGGTGCGGCTGGCTTCGAGGCGATCCCGCACCCCCCGGTGGGCGAGGAGGTCTCGAAGTGCGTAGCCGTCTGCCGAATCACCCGTTCGGGCGGTCAATTGCTCGATCAGGCTTTGGGCCGCTGGAGCATCGGGGTCGGCGTCGAGCGCACTCAGGGCAATGCGGGTGGTGAACACGGTCATGCCCTCGCCCGGTTCGAAGGCCAGGCAGTGGCCGATCGCAGTCTCGGAGGCATGCCGGTCGCCGGGGCGGCAGAGGGCGGTGAGGACGGTGGTGACTGCGTTCTCCCAGGGTTCGCCGGGATCGGTGGCGGCCAGGAGGGCGAGTGCGCCGGGCAGGTTGCCGGTGGTGGCTGCGGCGAGGATGGCGACTTGGCGGCCGTCGAGGATGCGTTGGCCGATGCCGTGGTGCGCCTCGATGTGGTGCAGGGCGTCCGTCCAGCGGCCGGCGGTGGTGAGGGCGCGGGTGCCGTCGGCGATGACGACGCGCCACAGCCACGCGACGACTTCGGCGCGCTGCTCGGAGGTTTCGGTGAGGTGGGCGGGGACGGTGACGCCGTCGAGCGTTGCCTCGGTGCTGGTGATGACGGCGCGGTAGAGGTTGAGGAGGAGTTGGTGGCCGCGTTGGTGGTGGCCGGCGCGGATGTGGAGTCGGGCGAGGTTGACGATCGGTTCCAGGCCGCGGATGGCGCTCGTCGCGGGTAGCGGGCCGCGGGTGAGGTGGAGGGCGGCGTGGCGGTGGCAGAGCTCGCGGGCGTAGTCGGGCAGGGCGAGGTCGGAGGCGAGGAGGGCGGCCTGGTTGAAGACGGTGGAGGCGAGGCCCGGGTTGTTCTGCCGGGAGGCCGTGTCGGCCAGCTCGGAGAGCCGACCGACACGGGCGTCGAGGGGCAGGCACGCGGGCCGGTGGCGGGCGACCAGCGGGAAGCGCTGGGCGATCGGTCCGGTCGGGTGCACGCGGACTACTCCCAGGTGACGGTGATCGGGTGGTGGGGGCGGTCCAGAACGAAGCAGCCGGCGGCCGGGTCCGCGGCAGCCGGGGCGTCGGGGAGCTTGAAACGCAGAGTCCGGTTGCGGAAGCCGGTGTTCCAGGTGCGGATCTGCTCGGAGACGAGGTCTGCGAGTGCGGCGCCTGCCGAGCCGTGGCCGATGACGCCGGTCTCGTAGGTCTTGCGGCCGTCGGCGTCGGGCTCGCCGGAGCGCAGGGTGAGGTAGGCGAGGGAGCCGGCGTCCACAGTGGCCATGGCGCCCCAGCCGAACATGGGGTTCACGCCGCGTTCGCGGGCGTTGCCGGTGACGCTCATCCGCATCAAGGAGTTGGGGAGGGTGAGGGCCAGCCACAGGTCCTGGTACTCGTAGGTGGTGCCGGCCGGGATGGTGACGCCGGTCCAGACGTCGTGCCGCTCGGTGTTGAGGACACCGAGCAGCAGGTCGGCGTCGACGGCGTCGTGCTGGTCCTTGTGGACCTGGAGGGTGACGTCGCCCTCGTGGGTGAGGGCGACGGTGCGGCGGGCGTCGTCCATGCTGCCGCGCAACGGCATGAAGACGGCGAGCTGGTCGTCGACCGACACCCAGCCGTTCTCGCCGCGCTCGAAGGCGATGGTGCGTGAGGCGGTGCCGCGCAGGCGCAGGGGCAGGACGATCCGCCCGGTGGGCTTGACCTGCCGGAGCCAGGCGGTGGGCATCTCGCTGGTGCTCACCGTGGCGATCACGCGGTCGAACGGGGCGGCGTCGGGGTGGCCGAGCGCGCCGTCGCCGAGGACCACGTCGACGTTGGTGAGCCCGGCGTCCGTGAGGTGCTTGCGGGCGCCGTCGACGAGGTCCTCGTCCACGTCCACGGTCACCACGTGCCCGTCGGGCCCGACGATGCTGGCCAGGTAGGCGGCGTTGACTCCGGTCCCGGCTCCGGCCTCGAAGACGCGCTGGCCGGGCTGGGCGCCGAGCTGCTCCAGCATCAGGGCGACGATGGCGGGTTGGGAGGCGGCGCTGATCTGGGTGCCGGACCCGTCAGTCTTGGTGTAGGTGGGGTTGTCCGCGTAGGCAGCCTCCAGGGGGAAGCCGGGCAGGAAGTGCTCGCGGGCGACGGTGCGGAAGGCGGTCTCTACCGCGTCGGAGCGGATGGCTCCCTGGTCGATCAGGCGGTCGGTGAGGCTGTCGCGCAGTTGATCGACGGGGATGGAAGAGTTGTTGCTGAGAGTAGTCACGTGGGCGACCCTAGTGGTTGTGCGGATGGTGGGCTGCGAGGGCGCGGGGCCCTCGCCGGAATGGAAGACGGTGTCCAACGCTCGTGCGGCGGCTGCGGATTGGTGCTCGACTGGTAATCCAGCTCGGTTGGCGTGGAAGATCATCAGGTGGGCGAGGACGGCGCGCAGTCCGCGGGTGAGAAGGCCGTCCCGTGCGAGACGGACGAGGCCCTGTCCGGTCTCCTCGAAGGCGTCGATCCAGCCGGCGTGCCCGGCGAGCGGTTCACCGGGGCGGGAGAGTCGACGGGTGTCCACGGTCATGAGGCGGCGCATCGCGGTGGTCAGGGCGGCGGCCCGTTCGGGTGCGAGGGCGGGCGGCGCGGGGCGTTCGGCAGTGAACTTGGCCCAGACGTCGCCCTGTTCGTACCAGTCGAGGCCGGCGGAGCGGAGCATGGCGGAGACGAGGACGACGAAGGTCTCGGTGCTGCGGAGTGCAGGAGGGTCGGGCTTGGCGGCACGGGCCATCAGGTGCCGGCTGTCGGTGTGGAAGAGCCGGTGGGTGATCTCCATGGCCTCGGGGCCGCCGAACGCCTCGGTCTCCGGCTCGTAGACCGCGGTGGCCCAGCCCTTGACGAGTCCCGTCTCGCCGAGCGTGTCCAGGAGTTCGGTGACGACGGGGGCGGGGGCAGTGGCACGGTAGCGCAGCCGCAGCCCTTTCTTGCGCATGTACCACCAGCCCTCCAGCACGCCGGAGTTCTGGGCGTGGTCGAGGACGGGGGCGAGGTGGTGGGCGGTGACCTGTTCGACGATGCAGGAGTCGTTGAAGGTGAGGTCGTGCTGGATCCAGCCGGTGGTCATCAAGGGGGTCCTTGGTCAGGCGGTCAGGAGACAGGCGTCCCAGCGGGTCACCGGCGTGGTGCCAGTTGCGGGGGCGAGTAGGGCGAGGGCGGTGCCGGCCGCGCCCTCCAGGAAGGCGGGCCCCGCCGTGGCGAGGACGTGGTGGGCTTGCGCGTCGGGGTCGGTGCGGGGCTGGTGGGTGGTGTCGAGGAGCAGGGAGGTGGCGGAGTGCAGGTGGTCCGCGTTGTGGGGGAGGGCGTCGGTGGCGGCGCGGTGGGCGATGTGGGCGAGACCGGCGTAGCCGTGGCAGACCGACAGGTCGGTGATCGCCGCGAGTGCCTTCGGATCGGCCAGTGCTGCGGCGAGAGCGCGCTCGGCGTCGTTGCGCAGGTGGTCGTCGCCGAGGGCGAGGGCGGCGAGCTGCTGGGCGCGCGCGATTCCGGCGGTTCCGTAGCACCAGCTCGGCCGCTGGGGCGGCAGCGGCCGCCTGTGTCCGGCGTCGTCCAGGTGGGCGGGGGCGATCCAGTACGGCCAGGCGTGGTTCTCGCGCCAGCGCTCCAGCCAGGCCAGGATGGTGCGGATCGCTTCGCACTGGCCGTCAACCTCGATGCCGAGGCGCAGGGCCAGGGCGAGCAGCGCCAGGGGGCCTGCGATGCCGTGTGCCACGCCGGTATTGGCGTGCCCGTCCGGGAACCGCTCATCCGGCGTGCCGGAGGGCCCGACCAACGTCCACCAGCCCGGCAGCGTTCGGCTGTCGTGCTTGACGTCGTCGGTGAGGCGGACCAAGCAGTCTAGGACCCGACGGATGGCCTCGCCGCCGGGTGACCGACCCAGAAGTACGGAGCCGATGCCGGTCAGGCCCCGGATGGCATCGAACTCCGCGAGCGCCGGCAGGTCGCCGTGGTCGAACCGGGCGAGGGCTGCGTCGCAGCGCCGCATCGCGTCGTCCGCCACGACCTCGTCGAGGTGGACGAGGGCACGCTGGTACGAGCCTGGCCGGGCCCGCGCGGCGCAGGCGAGGGCGTGCACGAGCGCCGGCGCACCGTAGTACAGGTAGCTCTCGGCGCCGCTCGTCACCGGGATCGCGGCGGCGACGGACAGCCAGGCGCGGACCGGTTCCCACGGGCCTCGGCCGGTGGCGGCGCGTTCGATGTGGAGCAGGGCGATGCCGGGGGCGCCATGCGCGAGGGACTGGCGCCACTGCGGACGGGACGACCAGGCAGGCGGCACGGCCTCGGGGTCGGTGAGCAGTTCGGCGATCCGGTCGGACAGACGGAGAGCGGGGCGTGGGGTGGTCACCGGTCACCGTCCCGAGCGAGGTGGGCGAGGGCGGCGGCGCGCGCCAGGTAGAGGACCTGGGCTTCGTCGTCGAAGTCGATGCGGTGTGCCCGCACGAAGGAGCAGTGGAGGAGGGACCCGAGGACGTCGTCCGCCTGCACGCCTTCGGTGTGCGGGCTGGGGAAGAAGCGGCGGTAGGTGTCGAGCGCCTGATGGCGTGCGGGCCAGGCGCCCAGGATTGCGGCACCGGTGGGCTCGGCACGAAGGGCTGCCCAGTTGTGTGCCGGGTCGGCCAGGCGTACGGCCTCGCGGAACACGGGTCGTGGGACGGCGGCCGGGGCTTGGGCGGGGACGTTGTCGACGAGCCAGCGCAGCCCTGTGGTGACGGAGCCGGCGAACCCTGCCGTGATGGCGACGGCGTGGGCTGCCAGCAGCGGCTGCCGGTCGGGCGGCGTGGGTTGGGAGAGCTGAGCGAGAACGGCGGCGGAGTCCGCGCGGAAGACTTCCTCTGCTGCCGCCCAAGCGGGTCCTTCGCCCCACCGGCCGGTCTCCGGGTACGAGGTGGGGTACACGACCTCCGCGAGCAGTCCGGCTTGGTTTAGGTCGGAGGTCCAGGTGCTGATTACGGTGGCGGCGGGCCCGAAGGCGGCTGGCTCGGGCAGGGCGATGCGCAACCGCAGGTGGTGGCGCGGGTCGCGGAAGCGGACGAACCACCACTTCGGGTTGCCGAGCCGCTCCAGGAGGTCGGGTAGGTGGCGGGCGAGGACGGAGTCCTGGCGTTCCAGATCGCCGTAGAGAGAGGCGAGCAGCACGAGTGAGGTGCCCGGCGCATCGCCGTGGCCCCGTCGCAGGATGCGGCTCGGGGTGGGCTTGGGCAGGCGCGGCCACGCCGGCGCCCGGGTGACTGTAACGGGAACGATGACCTCGTGGGCTCGACCGCCTGCCCAGCCGAGGTCGGCGGGCTCGGGCTCCTCGACCAGGACAGCGTGCGGGGCGGAGCGCAGGTGGTCGCGTAGCAGGGCGAGGTGGCCGGGATGGTCAAGGTCGAGCGGCAGGCCCTGGCTGTCGGCGGCCAGCATCACGTGCCGCGGGGCTCGGCGCCGCTCCGCCCACGACGTGAGGGCCTCGTCCCACCGTCGCTGCGAGGCGTCGCCGGAGGGAAGTTCGGCGGCGGTGAGGCGCCAGATGGCGGGGGAGAGGATGACCCGTCGGTGCCGCAGCCGAGGTCGGAAGGGCAGTGCGTGGAGCGAACCCCAGTCGAATCGGGTGACCTGTGCGGCCTGGGCGCGGGACAGCTCGGTGATCAGCCGGGCGAGCGGCGGGGTGTGGTGGCGGAGGTTGAGGGCGTGGGTGGCGGCGGCCTCGATCCTCACACCGAGTGCCGGTGCCGCCAGGTACATGCGCCGCCCGTCGCAGCCCACCGCCAGGTCCTGTGGGCGGAGGACGCCTTCGGCGGCGAGGCGGTGCTCGGCGAGGCTGATCACCGGCCGACCCGTCGGCAGGCTCCGGGCGACGTGCCCGCTGGCGGGATCCAGCGGCGGAAATGAGATCTGGGCGGTGACGGCGTGCTCGTCCATCGTCGGGAGGTCCGCCAGCAGGGTGGTGAAGGCAGTACGGTTCTCGGGTTCGAGGAGGTGGAGGAAGCGGCCGGCCGAGACGCCGGCGGCCCGGGACACCGAGACCACCTCCAACCGGAACTCGCCCCGGTCGAGCGTCTCTTGGCTGCGGGCGTGGACGCGGGTGATGACCTCCAGGTGCGGAGGAAGGCGGGGTTCGTCCGGGCCCAGCTGGAGGGAGGCCAACAGCGCTTCGTCGAGGACGACCTCACGCGTGCCGTCGAGAGCGGCTCGCTGGGCGAGCGCGGCGAGCAGCTCGTCGCGCTTGTCGAAGCGCGGCTTCTCGACGGGCCGGGCACCGGGGTAGCCGTCGGGCCAGCCGATTCCGCTGTCGGCCACCATGTCGAGCAGCGGGACCAGGGTGCCGCGGCCGTAGCGCTCGTAGAAGCGCTGGTGGTAGGCCCGCCATGCTGCCGTGCCGTTGGGCGCGGCACTGAGCCTGGCCAGTAGGTGGGCGGCTCGGGCGGCCTCGTCAGCCACCGGGCGGGGGAGGACCAGGTCGGCGTCCAGTCGAAGGTCGACGGCGGCCACCGGCGGACGACTGTCGGCGGTCCGGAGGTCCGTCAGGATCTCGGCTGCATCGGGGACGTGCTCGGCGCTGATCTTCGACAAGACCGTGAGGAGGTGCCCGAGCGGGTCGGGGTCGGTCGCCGGAGCGTGCAGGTTCGTGATGAGCACTCGCTGGGCGACGAGCTCGGACAGCATGCCGGTGACCTGTTCGGCCGATGCGGCGGGGAACTCGGTGTGGACGGCTTCGGCCAAGTCCCGGAAGCGGAGCGGAAGACGGGCAGCGGAGAGGGCGAAGGCGACGGGACGGGTGTGTCGTAGTGTCGTCTCGGCCGTGGCCGTGCTGCCGCCGGCCCGGGGGACCGGTCGATGGGGGACGACGAGGCGATCGCCCCGTACCTGGACGGTGTTGTTTGCCGTCACGTTCAGGAGTGCCAGTACGGCGGGGCGGCACTCCAACAGACCGACGGCCTGTGCGAGCAGCGACTCCGAGGCACTGGTGACAGTGCGGTGCCGGTCGTCCCAGCGCACCGCGCAGGAAGATCCGAACGATGCCGCCTGCACACCCGCGAAGCGTCCGAACGGGGTGGCGCGGCCGGCCGCGCGTAGGAGGTAGCGGGCGGTGGAGAGCGCGGCACGCCGCACTTCGCGTACGGCGGGTTGCGAGTGGCCGAGCAACTGGGCAACGCGATCGGCGAGGGCCGGGCTGGCCAGTTCAAAGGCGCGGGCGAGGTCGTCGTCGGCCCACAGGGCCCTCAGCCACTGTGCCTGCTGGAGGGCCTCGGCAGGTCCGGCGGCCGAGAGGTCGGGCCAGGCCGGCACTCGCAGGTCGGGGCGGGCGACGGCGCGTACGAGCGCCACGTCGGCGGCGCGGTAGGTGACCTTGGGAGCGGGTGGGCGCATCGCTGCGGACCTCGGGATTCGGAGGTGGGAGGGGGAGGGGGTTCCTCGGGAACAGGTTCCGAGGAACCCCCGGGAGGGTCAGTGCACGCCGGTGGTGCAGGCGCCGCAGGTGGAGCCGCAGCCGTCGTCGGTGAGGACCTGCAGGCTGGCCGCGTCGGTGGTCTCGACGGTGCGCACGTCGAGGTCGAACTCGTCTCCGACGACGACGGCCGTGGTGGCCTTGGTCTCGGCCGGGATCATCTGAGCCATGGTGGCTCCTCCTTGAGGGTTTCCCTTGCGGGTGCCTGGAGCCGGGGCGCAGGTGCGCCCCGCATCACCAGGAGTCGATGGGTCGGCAGCGCCGCGATTCGACGGCCGACTGCCCGGCGGGGGCGGGCGGTTCGACGGACTCTGCGGCGTGGGTGCCCCCGTGCGGGGTGGAGAGGCTGGTGGGGGAGCACGGCCGGCGGAAGCCGGGTCCGAGACCGAGCGCGGGGTGCGGCTCGCCCAGCGCGCGCAGTATCAGCCGCTCGCCCGAGAACGCGGTGCGGCCGTGCAGCAGACGGTGGTTGTCCAGCGCGACGCCTTGTCCGGGGGCCAGCCGGAGTCGGTGAGTGTTCCGTTCGATGGCCTGGCGGAGGGTGGGCAGGTGGGCCTGGGCGTCGGGGGAGAACCGGGCATGGTCGTCCTGGCGCAGTCGCAACCGCCACCACCCGGCGGGCAGTTGCTGGAACACCGGGGTGAAGTGGCCACTCGATCCGCCGAAGTACGCGGCTCGCTCCGCGGAGAATGCCTCGATGGCGGCGGGGTGGTGCGCGGCCAGCTCGGCGAGGACGGCCCGGCCGTCCACCAGCAGGCTCTCACCTCCCGCGTCGCCGGCCCGCGCACACGCCAGCAGGAGCAGACGGGGCGGATCCGAGTGCTGCGCGCACTCGGTGTGCAGGGCCAGCGCGCCGCGCCCCAGGCCCGCGAAGCCCGGTCGCCCGCTGTGGCGGCCGGTGTCGCGGATGACGGTCAACCCGTCCGGGTCGGCATCCCGGTGCTGCCACAACGAGGACATCAACCGGCCGGTCGCGAGGAGCACATCGTCGCGACCACCCAACCTGGCGAGCCTCAGTAGCCCGTGCTCCCGCAGCGCCTCACCGGCCTGCTCGCGCACCTCTCCGTCCAGCCCGCCCGCGGTGAAGTCGTCGCCGCTGGTGCCATGAGTGTTGAACGACGGCATGGTGAAGCTCCCTCGTGGAACCGAGCGGATGGGAGGCGACACACTCTCCACGCCCCACCCACCCGATGGAAAGTGACAGATTGTCAAAGCGCGATCACCGGACCGTGGGACATCGCGGAGGCCCGCGACTGCTACCTTCGACAGGCCCGTGCCCGCCTGCGTGCCTCGGAAGAAGCGATGAACGAGACTGAACAGCCCTACGTGCCAAAGGCCTTCCCGATCTCCATCAAGGGCGTCGTCCTCGACCCGCGGCAACGGGTGCTGCTGCTGAAGAACGAACGCCAGGAGTGGGAGCTGCCCGGCGGGAAGCTGGAGGGCGGCGACGAGACCCCCGAAGAGCGGGTTGTCACCGAGATCCACGAGGAGAGCGGCTGGACGGCCACCGCCGGCCCCCTGCTGGACGTGTGGATGTACGAGCCGATCCCCGGCCGCCAGGTCTTCATCGTCACCTACGGCTGCACCGCCACCGACGCGCACCAGGCCCCGGTCGTGAGCCACGAACACAAGGAAGCCGGCCTCTTCCACCGCGACGAGGTGCCCGGCCTGGCCATGCCGCAGGGCTACAAGGACTCCATCGCCCGCTGGTACGAACTGCACCACCAGGCCTGACCGGTGACCCGGATCGACGCCCACGGCGGCATCCGCTGGCACTGGACCACCCCCAGGGCCCAGGACATCCTGCGCCGCCGAGCCCTGCCCGAGATCCTCCAGCTCTACCGCGAACTCCACGGGCTGCCGCAGCAGGAACTCGCCGACGTCCTCGGCTACTCCACCAGCTACGTCTCCCGCATCGAGACCGGCTCGCGCACCATCACCGACCTGGGCACCCTGCGCCACATCGCCGAACGCCTCGGCCTCCCGCCGCACTGCCTCGGTATCACCGACGACGCGGACGGAGACCACCAACTCGTGATCCAGCTCGCCGAATCCGTGCTGCGCCTGGCCGAGATCGCCCGCCAGTCCGGCCAGGCCACTACTGCCGTCGCGGAACTGTGGCCGCTGGTAGCCCGCCTGGAGGCCCGCACCATCGACGGCCACGCCGACCTCGACACCTTGCGCCTGCTCGCCCGGGCCCGCGTCGGCCTCGGCGTCGCCCTCGGCCACGTCCTGCCGGAGGAGCGCCTGGCCACCGCCGCCCGCTGGACCGGCAAGGGCCTGAACGTCGCCCGGCGCCTGGGCGACCCCGGCCTGCACGCCAACGCTCTGCGCCACCACGGCAACGAGCTCCGCAAAGCAGGGTTGCACCTGCGGGCGCTGGACCGGCTCGGGCAGGCCCGTGACACCGCCCGCACCGCCACGGAACGCGCCGAGGCGGTCGTCCTGCTCGCCCGCGCCGCCGGGGCCGCGGGCAACACCGTCGTCTTCGACACCGCGATCGAGGAGGGTCACCGTCTCCTGGACGAGGCGGCGCCCACCGCCCTGTTCTCCGAGTTCACCCTCCACGAGGTCCGCCTCCGGGGTCTCATGAGCACGGGCCGGGTCGCGGAGGCCGTCCGGCAGCTCGACCGCGCGTCCGTCGCCGGACTCGCGGCGACCTCCCAGTGGCGGATCATCGCGGCGATCACCGCGGGCGAGGTGCTGCTGAGGAAGGGGGATTCCACCGGAGCGGCGCAGCAGCTCGGCGCGGCGGTCGACGGGGCGACCATCCACCACCTGCCGCACCAGCTCCAGCGCGTCCTGCGGGCCGGCCGTAGCCTGCCCGAGGTCCGGGAGCGCGCGGGCGACGCCTTGGCGCGGTTGCGGGCCGAGATAGCGGCCTGATCTCCGGCCCGGCAGTGAGGCAGCGATGTACACGGCGGATTTCACATCCCTGAGCTCTGGGCTGAACCATCTGGGACGGTGTGGTGGGGCGCCGCTGAGCGTGTGGAGCGGCGCCCCACGTTGATCACTGGCCGGAGGCGGTCCAGATCGGGATGTCCTTGGCGGCCGGAGCCGTCCAGATCGGCGCATTGGGATCGGCGACCTGGGCGGATGTGGCGGGGGTGCTCGGCGCGCAGAACGTGAGGATCGCGGCTGCGGTCATGGTACGCAGGAGCATTTTTCTTCCTGGAAGTGAGGGAAGGGTGGGTGATGTCCCGGCAGGATGAGGTGTCGGATCGCGTTCGGGCGCCGGGTGGGCGGTGGGGGCAGCGAAGGGAGTTCACTCGGGCAGCAGCGCGAGCAGCCGGCTCTGCAGGCGTTCCACGTCGCGGCTGCTGCCCAGGTTCCGGTACTGGTCCTGGCTGGCGGCGTACCAGCTGGCGGCGAGTGCAGGCAGGTTGCCGCGTTCGGCGGCCTGTCCGAGGAACTCGACGCCGTAGGCCGCCCAGTGGCGGTGGCCGAGGCGCATGAACTCCTGCACGGCGGTGTTGATGGTGCCCGCCGCGATGTTGTGCTCGCCGGCCAGGGACTGGGCCTCGCCCAGGAAGACCTTCGCCCGGGCCACGTTCAGCGGGTCGGGCGGGGTGAGCGATTCGAGGTCGGCGACGGCCTGCTGGAGCAGCGGGATGCCGAGGTCGGTGTTGCCCTGGCGGGCGGCGGCAGAGCCGAGGAGGATCCCGGTGAGGCCGGCGCCGCGCCGGTCGTCGAGGTCGGCGTAGAGCTCGATGGCGCGGGTGAGTTCGGGATCGGCGACGGCATACCGCTCGGCCTCGTACAGGGTGGCGCCGATGCCGGCGGTGCACTGGGCGATGCGGACGGGGGCCTGGTCCTCGATGGCGAGGGTTCGGCCTTCCTCGTAGAACCGGAGAGCGTCCTCGTGTTCGCCGGTGCGTTTGTGCGAGATGGCCAGGGTGGTGGTCATCTCGTAGACGGCCAGGGCGTGGCCCCAGATCCGGGCGGAGTCGAGGCCCAGCCGGTGGCAGGTGAGGCTTAGGTCGGTTCGCCGGGTGAGCACGGTGACGGCTGCCGCACGGGTGCGGATGCCGCGACGGGAGAGCGCACGGACGACTCGTCCCTCGACCGTGCGGGCCGTGCGCAGGCTCAGGGCGACGGCATTCGCCCCGGCCTCGCTCAGCGCCCCGGCACAGATCAGCGCGGCTACTGCCCGCCCCGCCTGATCCAACTCGGAGACGGGGTCAGGCAGATCGGCGCGCAGCCGCTCGGTGCTGATCGCCTTCGCCGTGATCAGACGGACGACCAGGAGTGCGTCGTCCACGGCGCCGACGCGCCGGCGCAAGTCGGCCAGGCGGGGCCGGACCAGGTAAACGTCGGTGCCACGGCCCACAGTCATCACCCTCGGCCCGAGGCGCCGGTGCAGCCGGTCGGCGAGTTCCCAACCGGGCTGGGCGACCCACAGCACCACGGTGTCGCTCCGCCTGGCGAGGGCCTCCATCTGGTCCAGCGCCTCCGCCTGATTCCAGAAGGCCGGTGGCGCCGCATCCACGGCGGTGATCAGCGTGGCTGGGCTCATCCCTTCGCCGAGCGTGCGGAAGCGCCAACCAGGCGGCGAAGTCTCGTGACAGGAGCTGTCCGGGCAGAGGTCCACCACAAGGACCTCTCCGCCGCCGTCGTAGCCGATGGAGTCCCCCTTCGGAGCCTCGGCGAGGATCCACCCGGGATCGCGGCTGACGAGCGCGCAGGTGAGCGCGGCGGCAGCCATGGTGGTCGAATGGCTGCCCGCGACGGCGACGGTGACCGGCGCCGTCCCGGCCAGCAGCTCGACGGCTCGGCCGTGGCCCAGTACGGGAAGGCCTCGGCCGACGGCGTGGTCGAGGAGGTCGTGGATCACGGTGTTGTCCCCGCCCCAGATCAGCGGGGTCTTCACGGGGCCGGCCGACCGGAGACCAACACCGCACCGTTCGAGCGTTCCGAGCAGGTCGGGGCGCGGATCGAGGGGCGACGTCGAGACCGTCACCCGAGCGTGGCGCCGTGCCAGGTAGGAAGCCAGGCCGGCCATGCCGGGGCTGCAGGGGTCGAGGGATGTGGGCGGCGGAGAGGAGCCCGGGCAGCGGCAGGGGCCGCAGGGGCCTGTCGGCGCCGGGCACGGAGGCGGTCGCGGTCATGCCGCCTCCGGCAGTGCGTTCAGGGTGGCCATCGCGGCCGCCCAGTGGTCCGCTTCGTTGCGGTCGACACCGGGGGAGACCCCGAGGAGTAGTCCTTCGGGGCTGACGTGGATGGCGGCCAGGACGCCGGCGGTGTCGGTCAGGTCGTTGGCGATGGTGCTGGGAACGCTCGGGTTCATGGCAGGACTCCGCAGATGAGCGGGTGAGTTCGAGCCGACCGATTCAGCATCCGAACCGGCGGGGAATCAGAATGCCTCCGAGGTGGGGGACATGTTCAGATCCGAGGTGGACGTCTTGGGACGTCCTCGGTATCGTCCTGGTACCTCAATACGTCCCAAGACGTCCCTCATCGGGGGAGCAGCATGGCGAACGAACGCCTTCGGTCAGCACTGGTCGTCCGAGGGGTGACCGAGCAGGAGCTGGCGAAGCGCTGCGGTGTCGACTCCAAGACGGTGGAGCGTTGGATTCTCAGGAACCGCGAACCGTACCGGAGACACCGCCAGGCGGTGGCGGCGAAGCTGCAGATCGACGAGGACTACCTCTGGCCGGACGCGAAGCCCGAGACCCAACGGCTGGACCAGGCCGATGCCGAAATCGTCCACGTCTATCCTCACCGCTCCTCCGTGCCACCGGAGTTGTGGGTTCAGCTCGCCGAGCGGGCCGCGAGTGACATCGGGATACTGGTCCATGCCGGCGTTCATCTGGCGGAGAACCCGCGGTGGCACCGGGCGCTCACCGGGCGGGCGCGGGCAGGGGTCCGCATCCGACTGCTGCTCGGTGACCCGGAGAGCTCGGAGATCGCGCGGCGGGGCAAGGAGGAGGAGATCGGCGAGGGCGTCGCGTACAAGGTGCGCGAGGTCATCAAACTCTACCGTCCGCTCTACAGCACGCCCGGCATCGAGTTCCGGGCACACCGGTCGACGCTGCACAACTCCCTGTACTGGTTCGACGACGAGATGCTGGTCAACACCCAGATCTACGGGGTGAGCGCACCGCTGACCCCGGTGCTCCACCTGCGCCACGTCGCCGGCGCCCGGCTGGTCTCGACTTACCAGGAGAGTTTCGAGAAGGTCTGGGCCAGTGCTGTTCCGCTACCGAGGCAGGCGCCATGAGCCGTACCGACTACTTCGACGATCCGGACGCCCCGAAGGCGCAGCGGATCGTGCCTGCCGTCACCGCCTTCGTGGTGAACGATCGCGGCGAACTCCTGCTGGAGCGGCGTTCCGACAACGGCCGCTGGGGGATGCCGGGTGGGGTTGTCGAGATCGGCGAGAACCTTCCCGGGGCCGTCGTGCGCGAGGTACGCGAGGAGACCGGTATCGAGGTCGAGGTCACCGGCCTCGTCGGCACCTACAGCGACCCCGGCCACGTGATCGAGTTCTCCGGCGGGGAGGTGCGCCAGGAGTTCTCCCTGTGCTTCCGCGCACGGCCGATGGGCGGCCAGCTCACCGCCAGCTCCGAGTCCTTCGAGGTCCGCTGGGTACCACGGGAGGAACTGGAGGAGCTGGACATCGCCCCGACGACGAGACTTCGGCTCAACCACGGCTTCCGGAACGAGGAAGCCCCCCACCTCGGTTGAGCGCTCAGACGCCGTCGGAGTCCGCCAGCTGCTTCGTGGCCCGGTCGACCATGTCGAGCAGCGCCGGACGCGCGGCGGAGACGGCGCGGTGGACGACGTGGCCGGTGCCGTACCGGCGAAGAACCTCGTTGAGCCGGAGCACGAAAGGGCGGCCGGAGCAACGCAGCTCCAGCCGCCCTTCCTCGTTCCGTCAGGACTCCTCGACCGCCCGCCGGATCAGCGGCACCGCCTTCTCCACGTCCGCCGACGACGCGATCCGCACCTCCAGGTTCCCCGTCCCCAAGTGCCCGACGCCGCACACGTTCCGCGTGCAGCCCTCCTTCAGCTCCACCGTGCCCGGGTCCAGCCGCAGGTAGAGGAGGATCGCTTGCTGTGATGTACGGAAGATGGCGGAGCCGACATTCTTGATCCGGCGGAAGGCGATGTAGACCCTTGCTGGCACGACCCGCACTTCGCCTGACGCCGTCATCGTCTCTTCCAGCTCGTCGTAGAGCGCGCGCCGGCTGTCGGGAACAGTTATTGACTTCGGCTTGTCAAGGTGATGTTGGGGTGTCGAGGGTCAAGCCGGTGCCGGCTATGAAGCGGTCGAGGAGGTCGGGTCGGTACTGCAGGCGTTGAGCCGGTTGCGGACGAGGGCCTCGAGTCGGTCGAGGGCGACCACGGCGAGGTTGGCCAGGCTGCGCTTGATGTGCGCCCAGACCCACTCCTGCGGGTTGGGCAGAGGGGTCGCGGGGGTCACGGCGGAGGACTTTGGTGGGGAACGCGGCAGGTCTCGCCGCCGCGCTCCCCGGCCGGTGAGATCGCAGGTCAGCGGGTGCGCCCGCGCGGCTTGAGGGGGATGCCGGGGAGCTCCGGGGCGGGGAGGCGGTCGCCCGGGTAGCCCTGGACGGCGCCGAAGCGGTCGGAGGCGGCCTGCCACTCCTCGCGGGCTCGGGCGATGTCCTCGTGGGACCGCCCGATGAAGTTCCACCACATGACGATCTGCTCCTCGAACGGCGTGCCGCCGAGCAGCACCAGCCGGGCGTCGGCTTCGCTGGTGTTGGTCAGGGTGAGGGTGCGGTGGCCGGGGGCGACGTAGCCGAGTTCGGCGGGGCGCAGCGGGGCGTCGAGGAGGCGGACCTCGCCGCTGTCGACCAGGAGGCCGTGCTCGAAGGCGGGGTCGACGGTGAGGGTGACGGTGGCGTGCGGGCGCAGGGTCAGTTCGGCGCCGAGCAGCGGGGTGAAGGTGGGGACGGGGGAGGTGTCGCCGGCGAGGGTGCCGAGGAAGACGCGTGCCTCGCCGCCGTCGAGGGTGACCGGGGCGGGGGCGTGGTGGCGGAAGTCGCGCCCGGTGTGCCGGTGCTCCTCGGGCAGGGCGACCCACAGCTGCACGCCGTGCAGGACGGTGGTGGCCGGGGTGGAGACCTCGGAGTGGGCGATGCCGTGGCCGGAGGTCATCAGGTTGACCTCGCCCGGTCGGACGTACGCGTGCACGCCGAGGCTGTCGCGGTGCTCGATCTCGCCGGTGAACAGCCAGCTAACGGTCTGCAGCCCGGTGTGCGGGTGCGGGGCGACGTCCATGCCGCCGGTGGTCGCCACGTCGTCGGGCCCGTAGTGGTCGACGAAGCACCAGGCGCCGATCATGGTGCGGGAGCGCTGCGGCAGGGTGCGGCGCACGGTCATGGCGCGCGGGCCGCCGAGCGGTACGTCCCGGGCGGGCAGGACCTCCACCCGCGGGTCGGCGGCGGGCGTCTCGACGAGGTCGGTCTCGGCGGTGCTCACGGGGGGTCCCTCCCGGGTGGTAACTAGTTCTAGATTCAACTATCATGCCATGGCAGAGTGGCGGGCGACAGTGTGACCAGCCTAAGGAGTCCAGGTGAGTGATGTGACGGTGGTCCCGGCGGACCGGCGGGTGTTCGTCGACAAGCAGAGCCCCCAGGCGTACAAGGCGCTGCTGGCCGCCGCCGAGGCGGCGCGCGAGGTCGCGGCCGAGGCCGGGCTGGACCGCCGACTGATCGAGCTGGTCAACCTCCGCGTCTCGCAGATCAACGGCTGCGCCTACTGCCTCCACGTCCACACCCGGGCCGCGATCCGCGAGGGCGAGACCACCCAGCGCCTCGGCGTGCTCCCGGCCTGGCGCGACACCGAGGTGTTCGGCGACCGGGAGCGGGCCGCGCTCGGGCTGGCCGAGGCGACCACCTCCCCGGCGGACGCGGCGCTCCAGGAGGCCGCCTACGGCGTGGCGCGCGAGGTGCTGAGCGACGAGGAGATCTCCGCGGTGGTCTGGGTCTCGATCACCATCAACTCCTTCAACCGGGTGTCCATCCTGAGCAAGCACCCGGTCCGCCCGGCTCCGGCCCGGTAGCCCGGCCCGGCAGCCCGGCCCGGTAGTCCGGGCCCGACGGAGGGTCTCCGCCTTCCGGCGGAGGCCCTCCGTTGGCAGGTGTACGGCCGCCTCCTCCCGGCGGGGGATGACCGACCGTCAGCGATCCGGCGAGGCTGGGCGGCGAGGGCGGGGAGCTGCCCGCCGACGGCGAAGGTGGGGTCGCATGGCACGTCGTACGGTTGTTTCCGCTGTGTCCGCGCTGGTGGGGGCGGTCTGTCTGGCACTGGCGGCGCCGGTAGTCCCGGCAGGGGCGGCCGAGGCCGCCGACGCGCGGCCGGGCACCGGTGATCCGCGGGCGGCGGCCCTGCGGGCGCTCACCGACGCCGGCGCCGTCGGGGCGATCGCCGAGGTCAGGGACGGGAACGGCGCCTGGCGCGGGGCGTCCGGCGTCTCCGACCTGGCCACCGGCGCGCCGCTGCGCACCGACGGGCGGTTCCGGGTCGGCAGCGTCACCAAGACGTTCACCGCCACCACGGTGCTCCAGCTGGTCGGGGAGGGGTGGATCGGCCTGGACGACCCGGTCGAGCGGTACCTGCCCGGGCTGGTCCCGAACGGCGGGCACATCACCGTCCGTCAGCTGCTCAGCCACCGCTCCGGCCTCTGGGACTCCACCAACGAGAAGGGCGGGGTCTTCCCCGACTGGACGGACCCGGCGGACATCCGGAACTGGCTGGACCAGGGCGGCCTCACCCGGCACATCACCCCGGCCCAGGTGGTGGCCTCCTCGGTGGCGCACGCGCCCGGCTTCCCGCCGGGCACCGGGTACGGCTACTCCAACGTCAACTACACCCTGCTCGGCATGATCATCGAGAAGGTGACCGGGCACGGCTACGCCCAGGAGATCACCGCGCGCATCCTGCGCCCGCTCGGTCTCACCGGCACGTACTTCCCGGGCACGGCCACCGGCATCCGGGGCCCGCACGCGCACGGCTACTGGACGGTCGTCGAAGGCCCCGACCCGGAGGACCGCAGCGACCGGGACGTGACGGTGGCGAGCGTCACCTGGGCGAACTCGGCCGGCGAGCTGATCTCCACCCTGGGTGACCTGAACCGCTTCGACAAGGCACTGCTGGGCGGCCGGCTGCTGCCGCCGGCCCTGCTCAAGGAGATGGCCGCGACCGTCCCGATCGAGGTCGAGGGCCAGCCGACCGCGCTGGGCTACGGGCTCGGGCTCGCCAGCTGGCAGCTCTCCTGCGGTCCGGTCTACGGGCACAACGGCTCGGTGCCCGGGTACAGCACCCAGCTGTGGACCTCGGGCGACCGACAGGTGTCGCTGTCCGTCACCCCGCGCGGCGACGAGGCGCAGTTCGTCGCGCAGATGCAGGCGGAGGCCGGCTTCCTGGAGCAGGCCTTCTGCGGCACCGGGCCGGCAGCGGGTGCGGCGGGTGCGGCAGGCGCGACTGGCTCGGCGGCGCAGGGGCCGTCCGCCGTGGTGCCGAAGCTGGGCTGACCGGTCTGCTGTTCGGCCGCTCCACCGCTCCGGCCGCTCCACCGCTCCGGCCGCCCGCGCGGGTCCAGGACCGCGCGGGCGGGTCGGAGCCCGCGTCGCCGGCGCCGGTGTTCCGGGGCGCACCGGCGGGGGTTCGGATCGGTCGAGGCTAGAGGACCCGGACCTGCGGCGGGTTGCCGGTGGACACGGAGATCGTTCCGCCCTGGACCTGGAGACCGGCGCCGCTGACCAGCATCCCGCCGGCTTCCTTGGTCATCGAGACGGAGTACTTGCCGTTGAGGACCAGGACGCCGTCCTCGAATCGCGCGCCCCGCTTGAATTCATTGGCCCCGGTGAAGACGATCGCATCCGGCCGGGTACTCAACAGCGTCCCACCCTCGTGGGCGAGTTTCATGCCTCCCCGGACGGACAGGAGGCCCTTCACCAGTCCTCGGCCGGTGACCAGCTCGCCGAGTTCGGCCTTCTCGGCCCTGAGGACGCCCGACTCGTTCCGGCCGTCGCGGAAGATCCGGACGCCGTCCTTCGGGAAGTCGATCCAGCCGTCCCCGGGGTCGCGTCCCTGGACCCACTTGGTGTTGACGCCGTCGACGTCGGCCTTGTCCGCGTGGACGGTGCCCCAGGTGTCGGTGCCGTTCGCGCGGATGTCGACGCCGTTCTGGGGGAACCCGATCCAGCCCTTGCCGCCGTCGCGGTCGCCGACCCACGTGGTGTTGAGGCCGGTGAGGTCGGCCTTGTCGGCCTTGACGGTGCCCCAGTTCTTTCCCGTGCCGTGGAAGACGTTCAGGCCCGTCTGCGGGAACTCGATCCAGCCGTCGCTGTCGTTCCGGCCCTGCACCCACGCGGTCTTCACGCCGTCGACGTCGGCCTTGTCCGCGTGGACGGTGCCCCAGGTGTCGGTGCCGTTCGCGCGGATGTCGACGCCGTTCTGGGGGAACCCGATCCAGCCCTTGCCGCCGTCGCGGTCGCCGACCCACGTGGTGTTGAGACCGTTGAGGTCGGCCTTGTCGGCGGTGAGCGTGCCCAGGGATCCGCTCCTGTCCTTGTGGAGGCTCGCCCCCGACGGAGTGAACTCGATCCAGCCCGCGTCCGCGTCGCGGCTGCCGGCCCACGTGGTGTTGATGCCCTGGACGTCGGCCCGGGCGGCCGTGACGACGCCCGGGACGCTGGTGGGGCCGTGGTACACGTTGATGCCGCTGTCCGGGAAGGTGATCCAGCCGTTGTCGTCGGTCCGCCCCTGGACCAACCTGGTGATCACCTTGTCGACGTCGGCCTTGCCGGCCTTCACCCGCCCCGGGTCGGCCTGCGGGTCGGCCTGGACGTCGATGCCGTCCTCGATGAAGACGACGCGGCCCTTGCGCTCCAGCCCCTCGACCCACGGGGTACGCGTCCCGCCGCCGAACTCGGGAACGAGCGCGTGCACGGTGGTGGTGAGGAAGTACCCCCGCTGCTGCTCCCCGCCCCCGGGCTTCTTGGCGACCAGGGTGTACGTGGTGCCGCGCTTCGGAGCGGAGGTGGGCCAGGAGTACTCGGCGTGAGCCGCCGAACCGCCCTTGGCCGCCGGTTCGTGGCGCACCTCCGCGCCGGTCCCGTCGAGGATCAGGTAGTCGAGGTCGTCGGGCCCGTCCCACTTCAGGACGAGGCGTTCCTTCTCCCCGTCCAGCAGGGACTTCTCGGCGCGGAAGTTGCGCGGCACCCTCGGCGTCTGCTTCGGGATCCCGAGGGTCGTGGTGGAGGGGGCGGCCGTGATCGGCCTCTTGTCGTCGCCCTCGCCGGCCCTCTCGTTGATGTCCAGGAGCACCAGGCCCGCGCCCTCGGAGACCGGGACGTTCTCCAGCTTCAGGACCAGGCCCTCCCGGCTGTCCAGGATCGTGTACTTCTGCTTGATGCCCGGCGGCGGCACGAACGTGGCCCGGAAGTGGCTGTTGTCGCCGTCCCACGCGAAGGTCAGGGCGTCGTCGCGCGGCCCCGGCCTGGTCCGCTCGATACTCGTGATGACGGCGGAGGGATCGTCCGTCAGGTCCGAGGAGAGGGGTGTGAGCGGGAACTCCACGTCGATGGATTCCAGGTGAACCGGGGAGCGGTGGGTGTTGGTGGCGATGATGTGGACGGTCGCCAGGGACGGTTCGCCGGGGAGTGATGCCTGGAGCGATGTCGGGTCCGTGATGATCTGGTAGTTCAGCAAGGACGGCACGGTGCGGACTCCCTACCTCGGTGGCTCACGCGATGCGGGCGGACGGCGGAACGGGTGCCAACAGCTCCATCGACGGTAAGCACCGTCCCGCCGCCCGGGGGTCGCGAACCCGCGGAGCTGGCCCGGAACAGGCCCTCCCCTGGCCGGAACGGCCTCGAAGGGATGAACTCCATGGCCTTGGGCGAGGGTCGTCGGGCCCGGTTCTGCTGTGTCGGCTGAAGCGGGCCGTGCCCGCGTCCCCGTCCGCGTCCGGGCTCGGGCTTCCGGGGGTTTCCGCTCGGCGGCTCGGATGCGTACGGTGATCCACACACGGCACGGGAGAGGGGCGCACGCCATGACGGGGACGGAACGGGGACCGGATACGGTGCTGACCACCGAACGGCTGACGATGCGTCAGTGGACCATGTCCACGGCCGACCAGGAGCGCGCGTTCGACATCTACTCGCGCTGGGAGGTCGCCCGGTGGCTCGGCCGGACCCCGCGGGCCATGGCCGAACCCGAGGAGGTCCGGGCCTTCGTCGAGCGCTGCCGCAAGCGCTCCGCCGACCCGCGCTACGGCGCCTGGGCGATCGAACGGCGTGACACCGGGGTGGTCGCCGGTACGGTCCTGCTGGTGCCGCTGCCGGACGGGGACGGCGAAGTCGAGGTCGGCTGGCACCTCCACCCTGACAGCTGGGGGCAGGGCATCGCCACCGAGGCCGCCCGGGCTGCCCTGGCCAAGGGCTTCGCCGACGGCCTGACCGAGATCCGCGCCGTGCTGGCCCCGGACAACGCCCGGTCGGCGGCGGTCTGCCGTCGCCTGGGGATGACCAGCGCCGGGCTGACCGACCGGTGGTACGGGCGGCAGCTCGCGGAGTTCCGCATCGGTCCGGATCAGGGGGCGCAGGCGTGACGGCGGTGACGGGCATGACGGCGGTGACGGGCGTGACGGCGGTGACGGGCATGACGGGCACGACGGACGTGGTGGGTATGACTGATGTGACGCTCAACCTCTGGCGCCGGCCGCTCGACGAGGTGCCGGCCGAGGTGTGGGACCGCACCGAGCTGACGGTGCTCATCCTCGCCGAGACCGGCATTCGCGAACTCCCGTCCGGCATCGGCCGGTTGCGCGAGCTGCGCACCCTCGACCTCGGGCACAACGCACTGACCGACCTGCCCGCCGAGCTCTGCGACCTCACCGGGCTCGCGGACTTCCTCTACCTGCACGACAACGCGCTGACCGCTCTGCCCGAGGCGATCGGGCGGCTCACCGCGCTGCGCTACCTCAACGTCGGCGAGAACCGGCTCACCGAACTCCCTTCCGGCATCGGGGAATTGTCCTCGCTGATCGAGCTGCGCGCGCAGCACAACCGGCTGACCGCCCTGCCGGAGTCGATCGGCGCAATCGGTGATCTGCGCGAACTCTGGCTGCGCGGCAACGAGTTGACCGGCCTGCCGGAGTCGTTCGGCCGGCTCGCCGAGCTGCGCGAGCTGGAGCTCCGGGAGAACGTCCTCGCCGAAGTCCCGGCCGTGCTCGCGGGACTTCCGCAGCTGCGCCGCCTCGACCTGCGCGGCAACCGGATCGCCGAACTGCCCGACTGGCTGACCGATCCGGGCGCGCTGCCCGCGCTGGAGAAGCTGGACCTGCGGTGGAACGAGGTGCGGCCGTCCGGCCGGCTGCTGGAGTCGCTCGCCGCGCGCGGGTGCGTCGTGCTCTTCTGAACCACCGGGCTCCGAACCGGAAAATGATCACCATCGGCAGTGCGGAGCTGATACCGTGGAACGCATGAAGCGCGCTGCACTCGTCACGACGACGCCGGAGAGAGTCCCGGCGCGCTGACTGCTGACCTAGTCCGAAGCCCCGGGGCGAGTGCCCCGGGGCTTCGCCGTTTCCGGACCCACTCGCCCGCACACCCGAGTGGAGACCACCGCCATGCACGACCGCCTGATGCACGATCGCCCGGCGCACGACCGTCCGATGCAGGACCACCCGGCGCACGACCACCGCAAGCTCGGCCGCGAACTCGACCTGTTCGACACCGACCCGCTGATGGGCTCCGGCCTGCCGTACTGGCTGCCCGACGGCGCCGCGATCCGGCACTCCCTGGAGGAGTTCATCCGCGACCGCGAGCGCAGGGCCGGCTACCGCCACGTCTACTCCCCGGTGCTCGGCAAGCGTGAGCTGTACGAGATCTCCGGGCACTGGGCGCACTACCGCGAGGACATGTTCCCACCCATACAACTGGGTGCCGAGGAGATGGTGCTGCGCCCCAGCCTCTGTCCCCATCATGCGCTGATCTACCGCTCACGCTCCCACAGTTACCGGGAACTGCCGCTGCGCATGGCGGAGTTGGGCGGCATGTACCGCTCCGAGCTGTCCGGGGTGCTGGGCGGGCTGACCAGGGTCCGGGCGATCCAGCTGAACGACGCCCACGTGTTCTGCACCCCGGAGCAGGCGGCCGACGAGGCCGTCGCCGCACTGGATTTGATCCGCGAGGCGCACCGGGCGCTGGGTGTCGTCCCCGTCCGCTACCGCCTCTCGCTGCCCGGCGCGGGCGGCAAGTACGTGGCGGATCCGGACCTCTGGGAGCGCGCCGTCGCACTGCTCACCGGGGTGCTGGAGCGCTCGGGGGTGCCGTTCGAGGCGGCGGAGGGGGAGGCCGCGTTCTACGGGCCCAAGATCGACGTGCAGATCGCCGACGGCGCCGGGCGCGAGTTCACCCTCTCCACCGTGCAGATCGACTTCCACCAGCCCGAGCGGTTCGACCTGCACTACATCGGCGCGGACGGCGCCAAGCACCGCCCGGTGATGGTGCACCGCAGCGTGATCGGCAGCGTCGAGCGGGTGGTCGCCCACCTGATCGAGCTGTACGGCGGCGCGTTCCCGGCCTGGCTCGCGCCCGTCCAGGTGGTGCTGCTGCCCGTTGCCGAGGCCGAACTGCCGCAGGCCGAACGGTTCCGGCAGCGCTGCCTGGACCTCGGGCTGCGCGCCGAGGTCGCCGGGCCCGAACACGGCAGCCTCGGTGCCCGGATCCGCGAGGCCCGGCTGGTGCCGTACCAGGCGGTGATCGGGGCGAAGGAGGCCGTGGACGACCGCGTCGCGCTGCGGTTGCGGGACGGCCGACGGCTGGAGCCGATGCCGGGCGAGGAGGCATGGGCGCGGATCGGCGCGCTGGTGGCGGCGTGCGAAGCGGAGCTGTGGGTGGAGGGCGACTCCCGGCGGCCGTAGGGCCTGACGTCGGACTCCGCTCGCGGGGCCGTCGGACACCGCGCCCGTGGCATACGTACTACTAGTGCGGTGCGCGGTGTGTCGGCCGGGCCACCGATGGCGGCCGCCCGTCGAATGGGCCGGGCGGCCGAGTCCGCGGCCGCCGCTGTCCCCACCCGTACGGAGGTACCCCCGATGCGCATTCCACGCGGCTTCGCCGTTCCCGCCCTGGCCGGCTGTCTCGCCCTCGCCGGGGCGGTGGCCGCCACCCCGGCAGGCTCGACCGAACTCCGCCCGCTGCCCAGCCCCGCCGTCCAGTACTGCGCCGCGGTGCTCGGGCACGTCCCGGGCGCCGACGCGGCCACGCAGGCCCTCGGGCGGGCCTGCTCCTCGGACTTCCGGGCCGATCAACTCGCGCAGGCCGGGGCCGGATTCGAGGCCTCCGGACTGGCGGGCCGCCCCTCGCTGCCGAGGGAGTAGGCCAGGGCACGGCAGGCCGGGCCTGACCAGGTCAGGGCAGGGCGGGCCGGGGCGCCGACCGCACCGGCCGACCGCACCGGCCGACCGCACCGGCCGACCGCGCCTCGCGAGGCGAAGGCTCCGTGGGGCGCGGTCGGTCAGTAGGACTGGAGCTCGATCACCCGGCCGTCCGGGTCGCGCAGATGGGCGCTGCGCAGGGTGGGGCCCCACTCCGGACGGTCGGTCGGCGGCGTGACGGGGGTGGCGCCGTGGCGCAGGCAGAGGTCGAGTGCGCCGTCCACGTCGTCCACCCGGAGGACCAGCATCGCGGCGTCCTGCGAGGGCGCGGCGGGGTGGGCGGGCAGTTCGGCGGTTCCGAGGGTGGCGGCCATCGCCGAGCGGTCGAAGAGGGCCAGGAAGGTGCGGTCGGCGAGGTCCCAGCTGGCGTACGGGCCCTCGGGGGTGCCCTTGGCCGGGGCGGCGCCGGTGAGCGGCGGGAGGACCGCCCGGTAGAAGTCGAAACACTCGGCGAAGCGGGTGACGAGCAGGCGGGGATACAGGGCGTCCACGGGCGAGCTCCTGGCAGGGGCGGAGGGGACGAAGGGGGCGGCTCGGTGGGTTCGGCGTTCCCCCAATTGATGGGCTGGCACCCACTATAGGGAGACACCCTAGACTTCCGCCATGGCCTCCGAGAATCCGCACCCCGCCGTCGAACTCCCCCCGACCCTGCTGGACCTCAGCACCTACCTGCTCTCCCGGGTCGGCAAGGCGGCGCGCGGCCGGTTCTCCGAGCGGCTGGCCGAACGCGGCCTGCGGCTCTGGGACATGGCAGTGCTGGCCGCGCTCGCCGACTTCGGCCCGCAGGCTCAGCGGGACCTGGTGCGGCGGCTCGCCATCGACCCGAGCGACCTTGCCAAGGTCGCCGACCAGCTCGCCGCCGCCGGGTACGTCGAGCGTGCCCGGGACCAGGCCGACCGGCGGCGGGTCTCGGTCTCGGTCACCGACGCCGGGCGGGCGCTCCTCGCCGAACTGCAGGCGCAGGCGCGGGTGGTGCAGGACGAGGTGCTCGCGCCGCTGGACGCGGGGGAGCGGCAGGTGCTGCAGGAACTGCTGCTGCGGGTGCACCACGGGGCGGGGGAGTGGCGCGGCGGCCTGTGAGCGTGGGGCCGGCGGTCCTCCGCTGTGGGTGGCCGGGCGCCGGCGCGGTGTCAGCCGTGGGCTCGCGTGCCGTCAGGGCCCGATGACGTTGATCGTGTGGTTGAACGAGGTTTCCGGTACGAGCACCTTCTTCATGCCGAGCAGCCGGGAGTCCGTGCTCCCCGTGGTCCAGCACCAGTCGAAGGCCCGGTCCGGCATCTGGGTGAGGAAATCGCCGCCCCAGCTCAGAGTTCTGTCCTGGTTCTCCGCGAAGAAGAAGTACTTCGCCCCGTTGACCGGGCCGGAACGCACCTTCAGATCCGTGTGCGGAGTGACCATGAACCATCCGGTCTTCGACCACGGGTCGCCCTCTGACGCGCAGTCGCTGTTCGCATAGGCGTAAGCGAACCAGACGGTCTTCGACGTGCTGTTCTGGAAGTAGAGTCCCACGGTCATCCCTCCTGCGGGGTGGGGTCGTTACCGCGGCCGTCGTCGCCGACGTAATCGCTGTCCACGCCCGGACGATGGTCCTCCCCGCTGGAGACGTCCGGCGTCCGATCCATCGGGACCGCCTCGCCCTTCCGGTCCGGACCGCGTGACCGCCGGTGTTCGGCAGCCTCGTCCGCCGTCCAGGCCCGCGACAATCCTTCTGCCATGCCCGTCACCCTTCCGTCTGTTGGTGGACCGGGCGATGCTCGAGTCGCCGTTCTGCAGGAGTTCCGTAGCGCTCGTGCCGCATCGCCCCGGTTGGGGCTGCCTCGGATCGGGAGTGTTGCCGGTGGTTCCGTTTCACCAGGACCGAAGCGCCCGCCGGGTTCGCCGCTCAACCAGCATTCAAACTAGCTGCGACGCATCCCCGTCGCATCCGGGCGAGCGATCAGGGGAAATCCGACCACGAGTGCAGGACGCCGGGTTGCAGTTCCCGAGAAGTGAGAGTGGGCCTTGGAGCGGGCCACGCCGTGTTCGTGCGCGATCCGGAGCGGCCGCGTCAGCCTCCGCGTTTCGGTTGGGGCCGGCTGAGCCGGCGGACTTTCGGGGCTGTCGTGACGAGGCTGCTGTGGAGGAGTGGGTCGTGGACTGATCGCCGAAGCAGTGAAGGCGAGTGGATCGACGACGGACGACCCGACTCAGGCCGCGGGCGGGCCCGGGCGGCGGGCGCCGGCGAACTCGCCCGCCCAGCGCGGGACGTCGAGCACGTTCTCGACCCGGGCGACCAGGGTGCCCGTCCGTTCGGCGTGGATCATCGCGCCGTCGCCGACGTGGATCCCGACATGGTGCAGGGGCGCGTCGGGGCGGGAGAAGAACAGCAGGTCGCCCGGGGCGAGCGCGTCGCGCGCCACCGGGGCGCTGAGGTTGAACTGCGCGACGGTGTAGTGCCCGAGCTCGACGGTGCCGTGGCTGGCCCGGTACCAGCAGTAGAGCGACAGGCCGCTGCAGTCGAAGCCGACCGTCTTCTCGCCCAGGCACTCGCCGTTCAGCCAGCCGTTCTCCTCGTCGCAGAAGCCGAGGCTCGCGCCCAGCCGGTCGCCGCCGCCCCAGGCGTACGGCACGCCGAGCTGGCTCGCGGCCACGTCGGCGACCCGGCGGCCCAGCGCTTCCACGGGCAGCGACCGGGGCGTCTCGGGCGAGGCGTCGGGCACCGCCTGGGCGGCCGGGCCGAGCGCGGGGACGAGGCCCGCCCCGAGCGCGAGGCCGAGCATGCGGCGCCGGCGGACTCCGGAGACCTGGTCGCGGTGGGACGGTTGGGGCTCCATGGAGGTGCCTCCCGGTGCTGGAGGTGGCAGTGGCGGGCGTCCGGTGGCGCGGGGCCCGGGCGCACGCACCAGGATTCCGTTCCGGCGGGCCGGTCCGCCATCACCCGCAACGGTGAATCGCGGAGGCAGGAGTGCCAGAGCGGAAGGGAGTTCGCCGAAGCGTCAATCCTGATTGACGGCTGAGGTGTTCATCGGGCCGTGGCGGCAAGGAAGTTGACCGCCCGGCCCCTACCCTTGGGCCATGAAACAGCACATCCTCACGCTGGTCCTCGGGGGCCTTCTGCTGGGCATCGTCGCGTTCGGCGCGGGCTGGTACGCGGCGGACTCCCGGCAGACCGCTCCGGCGCCGACCTACATCACGGTCACGCCGGAGCCGGTCCCCACCGGCGTGGTCTCGCCCCCGGCCTCGGCCGGCGGCCGGTAGCGCGGTCGGTGTGCGCTCGATGGCGGGGCCGGTGGCACAGCCGGTGGGCTACTGCCTGACCGCCCAGAACCGGTCGGCCATGTTGTCGTACGCGACCGAGGCGGACAGCGACACCGCCGGCTCCTTCCAGAGCATCTGCCACTGGCCGTCGCCCGGGTCGTTGTCCACGATGACCTCCAGTCCGCGTGCGGTGTTCACCCAGCTGCTCGCCTGGTCGCGGAACCCGTAGTCGGTGAAGTAGACCGCGGCGTCCTCGTGGAAGAGGTTGAACTGGAGCCGGCGGCCGCCCCAGTTCCTGTCGGCGTAGAAGCAGTAGTAGGACGGCTCGGTGGCCGGGGTTGGGCAGTTCTTCCAGTCCGGGCTGCGGACGGTGCGGCGGCGGTGGTCGCCGCTCCACGGCGGTGCCTGCGCCTGGCCGGGCAGCGGGAGCACCATCACCGCCCCGTCGGGGTAGGTGATCTCGTTGGCGGCGGTCTGCTTGCCGCCCGTGCCCGCGGCGAGCTGGGCGTCCACCGCCTGCTGCAGTGCGTCGCGGTCGCGGTCGCCGAGGGCGGTGATGATGGCTCTCTGGTCCCCGGCCGGGCTGTGCGCGGCGGCGGCCTGTGCCCCGAGGGGAGCGGCCAGGAGTAAGAGCGCCCCGGCTGTACGGACGAGGAGTCGGCGGACTCGAGAGTGCGTCATATGCCAAACGTAGCCGTACACGTACGGCCGGTGACCTCGCTCTCGCGATCAGACGGCGCGTACGCGGCAACAGCGCGCCGGTGCGCACGCGCCCCCTGATCGGGCGAACCTACGACTCGTGGGTGGACCCACCGCGCCGGTGGGAGTCGCCGACCCGGGCGGCGGGGCCCGGCACGAGGGGTGCGACGACGTGCTCGGCCGGATTGGAGCCGTTCTCGTCGTTGTCGTCGTCCGAGTTCACCGAGGCGGTGATCGAACTCGTCGCGGAGGAGGCCAGCCCGATGATCAGGAAGAGGACGAGCAGACCGCGCGCCGCGCCGCTCAGGATCAGCGGGCGGGTGGCCGAGGCCGGGCCCTCCGGCTCGCTGCCGGGTTCGTCGCCGAACAGGCGCTTGGGATAGGCGGACGAGATCATCACCAGATAGGCGTAGAAGCGCATCCGGTAGCGCAGGATCGCGGTCGTCGCCTCGTACAGCGCTTGCGGCATCCGGCCGAGGACCAGGACCACCAGCCAGAGGATGAACGACACCGCCCACCACCCCGCGAACACCAGGCCCTGCACGATCGCCGCCGGGATGACGAGGAAGATGCGGAACAGCACGGCGAGCCGGTTCAGCTCACCCGGCCGCAGCCCGACCTGCACCGGATAGTCCGGGACCTCGAACCGGAACGGCGGGTAGCGGTCCACGGTGAGCATCAGGTACGCGGTGACCCGGATGTCGTACGGGACGAACGCGGTGAGGTAGTCCGCGGCGAAGCCCGGCAGCCGACCGAGCACCAGCGCACCGAACCAGCCGATGACGGTGATGAGGAACGCCACCACCGACAGCACCCACACCACCACGAACTGGGGGATCAGCAGCAACGCGCGCAGCAGCACCGTCCAGCGGTTCTGCGGGCCGGACGCCGGCATGTCCAGCACCGGGAGCCACTCGCGGCTGACGGGGGCGGGGGGAGCCTGCCACATCCGGGCCTCCACGGTCTCGGGACGACGGGACCCGGCGGTCGGGCGCGGCCGGGGTGCCTTCCGAAGATCGCAGCAACCCGCTCGTCCCGCGCGTCACACTGCGCCGGACGGCGCAGCCGGGCGACGGCGGCCGGTCCGAAGTGGTCCGGCGCGGTGTGGTCCGGCGTGCTCGGGCCCCGCGGGCGCCGGCCCGGCCGACCCGCCCGGTGGGGGCGGGGAGCCGGTGCCGATGACGCCGTGCGCGGGGCGCCCGGTCAGGCGATCTTCGCGCAGAGAGGCTCGGCGGAGCCGTGCTCGAAGGTCAGCGTCCGGTAGCCGGTGGCGCTGATGTCGACGGTGTAGACGCCGTCGACGGTGTAGAGGTCGCGGGGCAGGTTGCCGCCGTTCGCGCCGAAGCCGAGCAGGATCGGGCCGCGGGCGTGCCAGGTCTGGGAGTTGTCGGCGCGGTAGTCGACGACGGACCGGCCACCGGCGTCCGCGTCGTACGAGGCGCCGGTCGTCGTGTTGGTGAGCCGCAGGACGAGGGCGCCCCGGAAGGCGGCGCGCCGCACGGTGGTGCCGTCGGGCGCGTACTCCAGCACCCGCCGCTGTACCTCGTCGACGACCGCCTCCATGTGCACGGGGAAGTCGCAGCGGGAGCCGGCCGGGAGGTCGAACGTCGGCGACGGCCACGGCTCCCACCGGCCCTGACCGGTGAGGGCCCCGGAGGAGTCCGAGGAGGCGGACGGAGCGGAGGAGCCGGCCGGGCCGGACACGGCGGCGGCCGGGGTGCCCGCCAGGCCGGTCAGGGTGACGGCGGTGGCAGCTGCCAGCACGGTGGAGGCGGCGTTGAGCAGGATGCGTCGCATGATCGGTCCTCCTGGTGAGGGGTCGGGCCTTCAGGGGCCTCAGCCTGGCAGGCACCCCTGACCGGATTCTCACCACGAGCCCGGCCGCGGCCCGGCGCGCCCCCGGCGGGCGCGCTCGGGCTCCTCCCGGCGGTCCGCCGAAGGGTCAGGACGTGCCGGCGGCCGAGAGGGCACCCACGGCGAACTTGTGCGTCCGTGCGGCGGCCTCGTCGACCGGCACGTGCTTGCCGTCCGGCGGGAAGAAGTCGACGACGCTGATCGCCCCGTAGTTCGCCCAGAAGCAGGTCGTCATGGGGAAGGTGTCGCTGACGTTCTGCCGGCACTTCACCACCAACTCCTTGGTGGTGAAGGTCTTGGGCTCGCCGACCGGGTTCCGGCCGTAGCCCTTCTCCAGGTCCATGGTGTGGGAGAAGACCGCGTTCAGTGAGGCGGCGGGGTCGGCGACCTTCTCGTAAAGCGATCCTACGACCCGGGGCTCACGGGGCGTCAGCGCGGGTCGGTGCAGGGTGCGGTGGTGCTGTCGCCGTCGCTCCGCCTCCGCAGGACAAGGGCTCCGGAACCAACCCCCCGAAGGACCTCCGGAACCAACCCCCCGAAGGACCTCCGGAACCAACCCCCCGAAGGACCTCCGGAACCAACCCCCCGAAGGACCTCCGGAACCGACGACTAAGGTGGCCCGCCATGGAGTTCCGACTGCTCGGGTCGTTCGAGGCCAGCCACGAGGGTGAACCCGTCCTGGCCGGCAGCCGCCGTCAGGAGCGGTGCCTGCTGGCCGTCCTGCTGCTGGAGGACGGCCGGGTCGTCACCACCGACCGGCTGATCGACCTGCTCTGGGGCGGCAACCCGCCCGGCTCGGCCCGCGGCACCGTCCACACATACGTCGGACGGTTGCGGGCCCGGCTGCGCCCGTACGCGGTGGTGATCGAGACCCGGCATGACGGGTACGCCCTCGTTTCCGGCCAACACGGCATCGACGTACGGGAGTTCCTCGACCTGACCGCCCGGGCGGCCGCCACCGGGGACCCCGGCGAGCGGCTGCGCTGCCACGACCGGGCGCTCGCGCTCTGGCGCGGTCCGCTGCTCGCCGACGTCGTCGACGAGGAACTGCGCGGGCGCCTCGGCCGTCGGCTGGCCGAGCTGCGGCTGTCCGCCCTGGAGCAGCGGGCCGAGATCCTGCTCGCCATGGGCCGGCACGAACAGGTGCTCGCCGATCTGACCGCGCCCTCTCTGGCCGCACCTTCTCTGGCCGCACCTTCTCTGGCCGCGCGCTCGGCCGGGGCGCCGGCCATCGACGGCTCCGCGCCCGCCGGCGCCCCGTCCGGCTTCCCCGCTGACGACCTCCTGTCCCGGGAGCGCCTCGTCCTCGCTCTGATGACCGCCCTCTACCGGGCCGGCCGGCAGGTGGAGGCGCTCGCCCTCTACCGCCGCACCCGGAGCCTGCTGGTGGACGGCCTCGGCGTCGAGCCCGGCGCCGAACTCGCCGCCCTGCACGACCGCATCCTGCGGGCCGACCCCCGGCTGGACCGCCCGCCGGCGCCGCTGTACGCGGTGCGGGTCGGCGAGCAGTGGCTGCCGTGGAGCGCGGGCGGCCATCCGGCGCTGGAGTTCTGCAACACCTACGCCGGCTGGAGCGTCGACCCGGCGGTCCCGCCACTGCCCGGCTCGGACTGGCTGCGCGGCTACCCGACGCTCGCGGTCTGGGCCGGCCACCACGACCTCGCCGACGAGCGAGTGGTGGAGGCGCTGCTGCGCCGGGCGGGGGAGCGGCCCGAGGAGGCCGCCGCCGTGCTCGCCGAGGCCCGCGCCCTCCGGTCGGCCCTCCATGCGTGCCTGACCGACCCGCAGGACGGCGCCGCCTTCGCCGCGGTGGCAGCGGTGGTGCAGGAGGCGGGGAGGTCGGCGGTCTTCACCCGGGGCGAGGACGGCCTGGCGCACTGGCGGCTGCCACCGGCGGTCGGACTGCGGCTGCCGCTGTACGCCGCCGCCCGCGCGGCCGGCGAACTGCTCGCGGACCCGCGCCGGTTCACCATCCGTCGCTGCCCCAGCAACGGCTGCGGCTGGCTCTTCCTGGACGCGAGCGGCCGGCGGCGCTGGTGCAGCATGGCGACCTGTGGGACCCGTTCGGCCTCCTGAGCCGCACGGGGCGACCCGCACACGATCCGTGACCGAACCGTTACGGACCGGAGCCCGATCCGGCCCTTCCAACGCCTTGACGGCCCCATGACACTGACGGACCATCAAGCTGGCGCGCGCCTCACCTCCTCCACCGTTCCGCCTCCACGGACCCCACAGGAGGACAGTCATGCGACTGCCCCGCCGAGGGAAGCCCGCCGCGGCCACCGCCGTGCTGCTGGCCCTCGCCCTCGCCACCCCGCTCACCGCCCAGGCCGCCGCCCCCGACCGCCTGCCGGCGTCCACGCCCGTCACCGCCGACCGTGCCACGGACATCGGCATGGACTTCGGTGTCGACACCTCACGGCAGTACCGGATCGACGGTCCCCGCACCGTCGCCGAACGCACCGCCGTCGCCGCCACCGGAGCCTCCGTCGACGCCGTCCTGCCCGACGCCGTGGTGGTCACCGCCACCCCGGTCGAGGCCTTCCGGCTGCGGGCGCTCGGCTGGTCGCCCGTCGCCCTGCCCGGCCCGCGTTACGGCGCCGAACCCGGCGACGAGGCCCTGGCCGGCCCGGTGTACGACTTCCCGCAGGCCGACTCCGGCTACCACAACTACGCCGAGGCCACCGCCGACATCGACGCGGTGGTGGCCGCGCACCCGGACATCATGAGCAAGCGCGTCATCGGCACTTCCTACGAGGGCCGACCGATCGTCGCGGTGAAGATCAGCGACAACGTCGGCACCGACGAGAACGAGCCCGAGGTGCTGTTCACCGCCCACCAGCACGCCCGCGAGCACCTCACCGTCGAGATGGCGCTCTACCTGCTGCACGAGTTCGGCGACAAGTACGCCACCGACAGCCGCATCGCAGGCGCCGTCAACAGCCGCGAGATCTGGGTGATCCCCGACCTCAACCCGGACGGCGGCGAGTACGACATCGCGACCGGCCGCTACCGCAGCTGGCGCAAGGACCGCCAGCCGAACCCCGGCAGCAGCAGCGTCGGCACCGACCTCAACCGCAACTGGAACTACAAGTGGGGCTGCTGCGGCGGGTCCTCCGGCTCCCCCTCCAGCGAGACCTACCGGGGCAGCGCCCCGGAGTCGGCCAAGGAGACCAAGGTGGTCGCCGACTTCGTCCGCAGCCGGATCGTCGACGGCAAGCAGCAGATCACTGCCGCCATCGACTTCCACACCTACAGCGAACTGGTGCTCTGGCCGTTCGGCTGGACCACCGCCGACACCGCCACCGGCATGACCGCCGACGAGTACAACACCTTCGCCGCCCTCGGCCGGGGCATGGCCGCCACCAACGGCTACACCCCCGAGCAGTCGAGCGACCTCTACATCACCGACGGGACGATCGACGACTGGCTGTGGGGCGCCCAGCGGATCTTCGCCTACACCTTCGAGATGTACCCCGATGAGAGCGGCAGCGGAGGAGGCTTCTACCCGCCCGACGAGGTGATCGGCCGCGAGACCAGCCGCAACCGCGAAGCGGTCCTGCGCCTGGTGGAGACGGCCGACTGCGTCTACCGCGCGATCGGCAAGCAGCAGCAGTACTGCGGCATCCCGGCCTGACGGGGCGCCGGCGGCACGCCTCGTGCCGCGTGCCACGGCCCGACGCCGGCCGCGGGATCGATCCGCGGCCGACGTCCGCATGTCCGGGCCACCCGTCGAACGCGGGGGTGGATCCCTCGCGATGCGGGGCGGTGCGGGCGGGGCGATGCGGCGGCTCGGTCGGTCCCCCGCGCCGAGCAGGGCGGGTGCGGTGCCCGCAGTCGGATCCGAGCCGGGGGCTCGGCGTACCCGCCCGCCGTCCGGTAGATTCTGCCGCCGGTTGATCGGCACACGAAGCGGCTGCGTGCCGCTGGTTCGACGCGGGGGGCTACGGGTGCGGGGTAGGGACGGGCAGGTCGGGGATCTGCTGGAGTGCTGGCGGGCGGTCGAGCTGTTCAGCCCGCCGTCGATTCCGGACGTGCCGCGCAAGCGCCGTTCGGGCCGCCCCCGGGCGTCGGACGTGATCGTCGTCGACGTGACGCCGGCGGCGGGCCGTGCGGCGCCGCTGCTGCCGTGGGCGCCGGAGCATCCGGAGACGGCGGCCCGGCGGGCGCCGCGGGGGATGGTGTGGCGCCACGAGGTGTACGGCGGGGTGTTCGACCTGGAGCTGTTGCGGCAGGCGATGATCGCCGTCCTGCCGAAGGGAACCGACCCGGATCCGGGAGTGCCGGACGAGGAGCTGGTGCTGTCGGGGAAGAGCGCGATGTTCGCCCTCGTCCTGGACGAGCACGGGCGGCCGGTCCAGGACACCTCGGTGGTCTCCGCGTGCGGCTGGGCGACGGGCCGGCTCTTCGACCCGGGGCCGTCGGCGGCCGGTTGGCTGGACGGCTTCGAGGAGCTGGGCGAGGCGTTCGAGGTCGCAGTGGGGCGGCTGACCGCGACGCCGATCGCGTACGCGCCGGGGCCCCGGCTCCTGCCGGATCCGACGCCGGCGGGGGAGGAGGAGACCGCCCGGGGCTGGCGGCAGCTGCTCGCGGAGATCCTGGGCGGCGCGGCGGTGGCGGCGGTCGGTGCGCTGTTCGGCGAGGTCGCCGGGGCCGCGGTGCAGGGGGCTACGGACCCGCTGGTGCGGCGCGTCGCCGAGTGGGCGGCGGCCCGCCGCCCGGACCAGGACGGCGCGCCCACGGATTCCCCGCCCGCAGCGCCGCAGGCGCCCACCGACGCGGCCGATGCGGCGGAGGCGGACGGAACGGCAGAAGACACCGGCCCGCGCCCGGTCGCCCTCGCCGACCTCGTCGCCCTGACCGCCCAGATCGCCCACCTCTGCGGTGTCGAGAGGCACTTGGACCCGCGGGTGATCAGGGTCCAGAGCCGGCTGGTGCACCGCCCGCGCGACCCGAAGGCCAAGCCCGCCGCCGCGCAGCCGTTCCTCAACAGCCTCCTTCCGCCCGACCTCGCCCGGGTCCGCGCCGCGCTCGGGGACGGCCGCGCGGCAAGCCTCGGCCCCGCCCTGGAGGCCTACCTGACCGGCCGCCGGGACATCCCGGTCGACGCCCGCACCGACCTGCGCGAGGACCGTCCCACCGTCCTCGCGGGCGTCGACCCGGCCCTCGTCCCCGCCGGACGCTGGCCCGCCAAGGCACGGTACCCGCTGGCGCTCAGCCAGCAGTTCGCGGTCAACCGGATGCTCGCCGACCGCGCGGCGACCGGGAAGGCGGAAGCCGCCACCGCGAACACCGACCCCGGCGGTCTGTTCTCCGTCAACGGCCCGCCCGGCACCGGCAAGACCACCATGCTGCGCGACCTGGTCGCCGCCCTCGTGGTCGAACGCGCCACCGTGATGGCCGGCTACCGGCGGCCCGAGGAGGCGTTCGTCGGCCGCGCCTGGCGGGGCAAGGACCGCCAGGGCGTCCACCCGCGCTTCGTCTCCGCCCTCGACCCGCGGCTCACCGGCCGCGAGATCGTGGTCACCTCCTCCAACAACGGCGCGGTGGAGAACATCACCGCCGAACTGCCCGGCGCCGACGCCCTCGACGCGCACTGGCACGACGGCCCCGACCACTTCTCCGACCTCGCCTGCGCCCTGCTCGGCGGCGCGCCCGCCTGGGGGCTGGTCGCCGCCGTCCTCGGCAACAAGACCAACCGGACGAAGTTCACCGAGCGCTTCTGGTGGGGCCGTCTGCCCGAGGACGAGACCGCCGCCCGCGAGGCCGCCGGGCTCCCGCCGCTGCGCGGCATGAACGCCGTCCTCGGCGACTGGGTCCCGCCCAGCGCTCCCAGGCCGGCCCGAACCCCGGGCGACCGTCGTGCCGAGGGGGCCACGGCCACCACCGCCCCCGCCGCCACCGAACAGGCCCCGGCCCCCGCCCAGCCCGTCCCCTCCTGGCCCGAGGCCGTCGCCGCCTTCAAGACCGCCCAGGCCGAGGTCGAGCGCCTGCGCGCCGAACGCGTCCGCCTGGCCGCCGCCCTGGCGGAGACCCGGGCGGAGAGGGTCCACCCCCGCCTCGACGCCCTGCGTGCCGCCATCGCCCGCGCCGACGACCGCGTGGCGGCCGCCGAGGCCCGGCACGCCGCCGCGGTGGCAGCCGCCGAGACGGCCCGCACCGCCACCCACAGCGCCGAAGCCGCCCACCGGGCCGCGGCCGAGCACGTGCCGCGGGCCCGCGAGGTCCTCGCCGACGCCCGGGCCGCCCTGGCCGGCGCCCGCGAACGCGCCGATCAGCACCGCCGGCAGGTCGAGGTGCTGACGACGCTGCACGACGAGCCCCCCAGCGCGCAGCCGGGTCTGCGCGCCGGGCTGCGCCGCCTGCTCCAGAGCGGCGCCGAACGCCAGGCCGCCGAAGAACACCGCGAACGCACCCGCGGCGACCTCCTCGCCCAGCTCGTCCAGCAGCGCACCGCGCTGGAGGAGGCCCGCGACCACGTCGCCCGCTACACCCACGCCGAGGACCTCGCGGCTGACCTGACCGCCCGCACCGCCACCGCCGTCACCGAAGCCGAGACGGTCGCCGCCCGTGCCCGCGCCCACCAGGACGCCACTCGCACCGCGGAGTCCGCCGCCGGTGCGGACGCCGAGCGGGCCCGGCACGAGGCCCGGGCCGCCCGACGCGACCTGGAGGCCGCCGACGCCGAACTCGGCGCCGCCCACCGTGCCCTGCGCGCGGCCGCCGCCGACCTGCCCTCGCTGCCGCTGGACTGGCCGCAGCTCGCCGACCACGCGCAGGAACTCGGCGCCCCCTGGGCCGACGAGGCCTGGAGCACCGCCCGCAGCGACCTCTTCCTGCGCGCCCTCGACCTGCACCGCGCCCTCGTCGCCAACACGGCCAAGCGGATCCGCGGCAACCTCCAGGTCCTGGTGGAGCTGATGGCCGGAAGCGGCGGACCCGTCCCCGACGAGCAGGTCCTGCAGGCCTGGCAGACCCTCTTCCTCCTCGTCCCGGTCGTCTCCACCACCTTCTCCTCCATCGGCAGCATGTTCGCCCGCCTCGGCCAGGGCTCCATCGGCTGGATCCTCGTCGACGAGGCCGGCCAGGCCACCCCGCAGGCCGCCGTCGGCGCCCTCTGGCGCGCTCGCCGCGCCGTCCTCGTCGGCGACCCGCTCCAGCTGGAACCCGTCGTCACCATGCCGACCGCCCTGCAGCGCCGGCTCCTGCTGGCCTACGGCGTCGACGAGGAGTGGCTGCCCTCCGCGACCTCCGCGCAGGCCGTCGCCGACCGGGTCAACCGCTACGGCACCTACCTGCCCGCCCCCACCGGAGGGGAGGACGACACGGTCTGGGTCGGCTCACCGCTGCGCGTCCACCGCCGCTGCGAGGAGCCCATGTTCACCGTCAGCAACGAGGTCGCCTACGGCGGCCTCATGGTCCACGGCACCCATCCCCAGCCCTTCCCCGACCCGGACCACGACGGCCTCCTGCCCAGCCGCTGGCTCGACACCCCGGACCCCGACCGCCCGGCGGACGCTCCCTGGGGCGAGCGCGACCGCCGCGCCCTCACCTTCCTCCTCGGCCGGCTCGCCGCTCACGGCGTCGGCGTCGAACGCCTGCGGATCATCGCCCCCTTCCGTGCCCTCGTCTCCGAAGCCCGCGAGACCTGCCGCAGGCTCCCCGGGTGGACCGCCGAACTCCTCGACGAGCGCTGCGCCACCGTCCACAAGGCCCAGGGCAAGGAGGCCGATGTCGTCATCCTGCTGCTCGGCGCCGGCCGCCCCGGTGCCCGGCGCTGGGCCGCCGGTACCCCGCACCTCCTGAACGTCGCGGCCAGCCGCGCCAAGCGACGCCTCTACGTCGTCGGCGACCGCGCGCTGTGGTCCCCGCTGCTGCACTTCGACGTCCTGGCCGCGGAACTCCCCGCCTACGACCACGTCCGCGACCGCGACACCTGGCCCCTCGACGACCCGGCCGGCGATCCCGCGGACCGGGGAACCGACGGCTGAGCCCCTGGGCCTTCCGAGCCCGCCGCGTGAGAAGTCGGCCGGTCCGACTCCTCGCGCGGCGTCACCAGCCGTCAGAAAACCGGGGGAGGGGGAGCATCGCCCTCCCGAGCGCAGGGCGGAACCCCTCGCAGTGGTCATGGCCGCTTCCGCCGAGCGGCGTCAACAGGCCTTCCTCGACGCTCGTCTGATCGATCGTTATCTTGGTCATCGTCTCATCACGGCTCATTGAGGAACGGTGAACCTCATGCCCTTGATCCAGGTCAGCGGCGCGGGCTGACGGCCGCGCTCCGCCAACCCCCCTTTCCGTACCCGACGACCGAGCAGAGCAGAGGAGACCGACGTGTCCTTCCTGTCCTCCGACTACCCCGAGATCGTCTACGACCGCGACGAGGGTGAGAACGGCACCGCATCGTTCCGCCCGGCCGGGACGCCGCCGGACTACACCGCGCCGAACGGGTCGACCTTCCACTACCTGTCGACCCGGCTCAGCACGAACGGCCTGTACGGCCTGTACCAGAACCGGCTCACCGGCGAGATCGGCGGCACCAGCCCGCACTTCCACAAAACGATGTGCGAGTCGTTCTACGTCCTGTCCGGAGAGATCCACGTCTTCGACGGCGAGCGCTGGTTCGACGCCTCCCGAGGCGACTACCTCTACATCCCGCCCGGCGGGGTGCACTCCTTCGGCAACATCTCGGGAGAGCCGGCCGAGTTCCTCATGCTGTTCGCCCCGGGGGCTGCGCGAGAGGGCTACTTCGAGGGGCTGGCCGATGTCGCGGCCATGACCGATGAGGAGCGGGCCGCGTTCTTCGTCCGTCACGACAGCTTCTTCGCCGACATGACCAAGGGCCCTGCCGCGGACTCGTGGCAGGACCGGGCGGCCCTGCGCAAATCCTTCAAGACCCGCTGACCGGAGACGAACCGGTCGCTACGAGGCGACCGTGCTGGTCGCGGCCGTCGACGAACGGTTCTGCCCGGCCTCCGCACCGGCCTTCGCAACACCCGCGTGGGCGAGGTTGTCGGTGATGCGCTCGAGTACGGACAGAGCAGTCGCGTAGTCCTCCTCCGTGATGTCGCCGAGGAGTTCCGCGCGCACCCGGTCCATGTGTTCCTTCGCCGTTGCCAGGCCCTCGTGGCCCCGGTCCGTGAGGGTCAGCCGGCGGTCCGCGCCGATGCCGAGCCAGCCCCGGTGCACGAGGGCGTCGACGGCGTGGAGGATCACCTGGGTGCCCATGCCGTAGGGCACGGCCACGGCGTGAATCTCCTCCCTGGTGAGGCCGTGTTCGGCGCGGACGATGTTGTTGAGCGCCCACCACTGGGGCTGGGTCACGTCGATGCACGCCAGAGCGGCTTGCGAGTGGCGCAGGATCGCCTCGGTGGCGCCCCAGGCGGCCAGGGCGATGGGCCGCCGGCCGAGCGTGGCGGTGCCGTTCTGCGGAGTGCTTGCGGTCGTCATGATCGCCAGGCTAGAACCTCAAGCCCGGTTGATGGCAAGAGCGTCCCGCTGCCGCCACGGGACATCAGGAACCCGTCGTGCGCCAGGTGGCAACCGTGCGCGTCACCGCTCGCAACGACCGGCTGTGACCACGGTGTCGACGATGTTCCGGGCGCTGCTGACCTGTGAGCGGTAGGAGCGGCTGGTCCGGCAAGAAACCGTTCGTTCGGTTTTTGCGGCAAGGGGCCGGCGCGTCGGCTGCCGAACCACCGGAGTGATCGGAGTGCTTGGTCGCCCACGGTGCATTGCGGCCTGACGGATCGTGGAGAGAAGGAGAGCCGTCGGCGGGGTTCGTCGACATCGTCTTGTCGGTTGCGGGTGAGGCGAAGCTAAGATACGGGGTGTTTGGTTTTGTTTTCCGGGAGCCCAGGGCGGGGTGGTTTCGGTGGTACGGCAGGAGCGGGCGCTCCGGACACGTCGGCTGATCCTGGAGGCGGCGGCCTCGGTCTTCGACGAGTTCGGGTACGAGGGCGCGACCATCGGTGAGGTGGTCTCCCGGGCCGGTGTGACGCGCGGGGCGGTGTATTTCCATTTCGCCTCGAAGCGGGATCTGGCGCAGGGCGTGGTGGAGGAACAGTTCGTCCAGGACGGAGTTCCCGAACGGAGCTGCAAGCTCCAGGAGTTCGTGGACACCGGAATGGTGGTGGCGTACCTGATGCCCCGTGACCCGCTGCTCAGCGCGGGAGCCCGGCTGTCGCTCGGGCAGGACCTCTTCGACGACCTCGGCGGCGGTGCCATCCCCGGCTGGATCAACCGGTTCGAGGCGCTGCTGGTCGCGGCCGGCGAGCGCGGCGAACTGCTCCCGCACGTCGTGCCGGCGGACACCGCCTGGCTGCTGGTCGGGGCGTGGACGGGGGTGCAGATCCAGTCCCAGAAGCTCTGCGGCCGGGCCGACCTGGAGCGGCGGGTCTCCGGGCTGTACCAGCACCTGATGCCGAGTATCGCGGTGCCGGGCGTGCTCGGTTCGCTGCAGATGGGGCCGAACCGCGGCGCCCAGGTGGTCGCCGAGGCCGCGGCGGCCCGTGCGGTCGTGGAGGGCGGCGGCCCGGCCGGTGCGGACAGCGGTACGGCGGACGGCGAAGCGGCCGGTGCCGCGCGCGCCGAGGTGCGGACGGGGGCCGGTGTGGGCTGACGGGAGCTCACCGACCCCACCGCCCACGGAAAACCGGGCGGGAGCGGGCGAAACGGGCGGCGCCGGGACCATGGGGTCCGGCGCCGCCTTTGGTTTGTCCGGACCCGGTTGCGCAGCGTCACGGAAACCCGCTTGGCGTGGCGGATCGTGACGACCCCTTGAAACAAACAGCACGTTCGGTTTTGTATTGACAAACCGCGCGTCCTGTTTTTGACTGGATGACAGCTGACCCAGGGTGTCGACCCGGGTGCCGGCCGTGGCGAAGGCGGCCGCGGCGTTCCGTGTGATTGGGGTGGTCATCGTGGAAATCCGGGTGCTCGGGACGCTGGACGTCCGAGTGGGCGGAGTGTCGGTGGTGCCGTCGGCGCCCAAGCCGCGGCAGGTGCTGGGCCTGTTGGCGCTCCGGGCGGACCAGGTGGTCCCGGCCGGTGCGCTGGCCGACGAGCTGTGGTCCGGCCGTCCGCCGCGCAGCGCGCGCACCACCGTGCAGACGTACGTGCTCCAGCTGCGCGAACTCATCGACCGGGCGCTCACCGCGGCCGGTGCGGGGAGGGAGGCGTCCAGTGCCAAGGACGTCCTGGTGACCTCGCCGGGCGGCTACCTGCTCAACAGCGGTGGAGGACCGACGGACCTGGGGGAGTTCGAGCGGCTGGCCGGAACGGGATACCGGGCGATGGACGGCGAGGACCACCCGGCGGCGGCCCGGCTGCTCGGCGAGGCACTCGCGCTGTGGCGCGGGCCGGCCTTCGCCGACGTCCCGGTCGGCGGCCAACTCGCCGTCGAGGCCCGACGCTTGGAGGAGACCCGGCTCTGCGCGCTGGACCAGCGGATCGAGGCCGATCTACGCCTCGGCCGGCACCGGGTGCTGCTCGCCGAACTCACCGTGCTCGTGGACCGCTACCGCACCCACGAGAGCCTGCACGGCCAGTACATGCTCGCCCTGCACCGCTCCGGCCGCCGGGGCGAGGCGCTGGAGGCCTACCAGCGCCTGCGGAACACACTGGTACGGGAGTTGGGCATGGAGCCCTCGGCCGGACTGCGGCGCCTCCAGCGCTCCATCCTGCTCGCCGGCCCGGAGCACGCGGCGGAGCGTTCGGCGGAGCGCGTGCCCGCCGGTGTGGGCGCGGCCGCCGGGCCGCAGGGGGCGGCCCGGTTCAGCCGGGTCGGGTGAGCCGCCCGGCCGTTCTGGGGCGGCCGTGGTCCGGTAGGAACCTGCTTGTGGTGGTGAGGGGTTGTGGGACAGGTGGTCCAGGAGAGGTCGGAACGGACGCGCGGGCGGCTGGTGGGGGCGGGGGCGGCACTGTTCGACCGCCGTGGCTACGCCGGCGCCACCCTCGGCGAGATCGCGGCGGCCGCCGGGGTGACGAAAGGGGCGCTGTACTTTCACTTCGCCTCCAAGGAGGAGTTGGCCAGGGAGGTGTTCGGGCAGGCCGAGCGTTCGCTGCGGTCGGCGTGCGCGGGGCTGTGCGCCTCCTCCTCCCCGCTCCAGGGGGTGATCGACGCGGGGTACTGGCTGGTCGACGCCCTCGGGGCGGACCCGGTGATCCGGGCGGCCTTCCGCCTCGGCCGCGAGGACGCCGGCTGGCCGGCCGCGCCGACCACGGCCGGGCTCATCACGGCTGATGCCGGGCAGCCGACGTTCGCCGACATGCGCGGCTTCCACGGTGTCTGGGCCGGGCTCGTGCGCGACCTGCTGGTCGGCGCCCGCAGTGCGGGCGAGCTGCGCGACCGCTCGGGCGGGCTCGGCCCGGAGACCCTGCTGGTGACCGCCGCCTGTGGTCTGGAGGTCGTGTTCGCCGACGGCTGCCCTGCCGAGGAACGGTCCCGTAGGGTCGGCGCCCTCTGGGACTGGCTGCTGCCCTGCCTGGTACCCCCGGGCACGGCCGGCGGCTACCGCACCGGGCCGCCGGCACCGCAGCCGTCCTGAAGCCGGGACCGTCCGGATCCGGGACCCAGGCTGCCGGACGGACAGCGGGCCGCCCCCGGCACCCGAAGGCACCGGGGGCGGCCCGACCGCAGTCACACGGCGGAATCGCAGGCGTTCGTCACGCCGTGTACCGGTCGGCGGCCGCGCGGCGCCGGGCCCGGTAGAGCACCAGAGCGCCGAGGGTCACCAGCCCGCCCCCGGCCAGGCCCGCGCTCACGGCGCCGGTCGGAGCTCCGGTCTCCGGCAGCCTTCCCGAACCGCCGCCCTGCGGCGGAACCGGGTGCTGGCCGGGGTGGCCCGGGGGGCTCGGGCAGCCGTGGCCCCCGCCGCCCTTGTGGTCGTGCCCCTTCGGCGGGCAGGGCTCGACGGTGATGCAGAGCTCGACCGGCGGGCTCTCCACGAGCTCCCCCTGCGGGTCGCGGGCCGAGGCCCGGGCGGTGTTGGTGACGCTCCCCGCCCGTGCGTCCTCCTCGGTCACCGTGTAGGTGCCCTGGCAGGTGGTGCTCTCCTCGGGGGCGAGGGTGGTCTCCTCGCAGGTCACCTGCCGCACCCGGTCGTCGTGGACGGCGACGTCGATCAGCGTGGTGGAGCCGGTGTTCGTCACCGTGTACGTGTAGGTGACGGTGTCACCCGGGTACACCGTCCCGGCGGCGTCGGACCGCTTGGTGACGGCCAGCGAGGACATGGGGGTACCGACCGTGACGGTGGCGTCGGCGGGTGGGCTCTGGACGGGTCGGCCCTGGGGGTCGGTGCCGTTGGCGTGGGCGGTGTTGGTGACGTGTCCGGCCTGGGCGTCGGCGTCGGTCACGGTGTAGCTGCCGTGGCAGGTGGTGCTCTGTCCGGGGTCCAGCGTGGTCCGGTCACAGCTGACGGACGGGACGTGGTCGTCGGTGACGGTGATGTCGTCGACCACCGTCGTCCCGGAGTTGGTCACCGTGTAGCGGTAGAGCACCGTCTCCCCGACGTGGTACGGACCGGCGCTGTCGGCCCGCTTCGTCAGGTCGAGCTTCGCGACGCCCACCACCGGCAGCGTCACGTGGTCGATCGGGCTCACCACCTCCTGCCCCTGCGGGCCGGTGGCGGCCGCCCGGGCGGTGTTGGTGACGTGGCCGAGCTGGAGGTCGGCGTCGGTCACGGTGTAGGTGCCGCGGCAGGTGGTGCTCTGTCCTGCGGTCAGGGTGGTCTGGTCACAGGTCACCGGGGAGACGTGGTCGTCGAAGACGAGCAGGTCGGTCAGCGTGGTCGTCCCGGTGTTGGTGACCGTGTAGGTGTAGCGCACGACGTCGCCGACGTGGACCGGTCCGGTGGTGTCCGCCCGCTTGGACAGGCCGAGCGAGGACGGGCCGATGACGGTGACGGTGGCGTCGGCCTCCGGCGAGGTGACCGGCCGGCCGTCGGAGCTTCCGGTGGCGTGGGCGTGGTTGGTGACCTGCCCGGCCTGAGCGTCGGCCGCCGTCACGACGTAGCTGCCGTGGCACTGCGTGCTGTCCCCGGCGCTCCGGGCCGGGGCCAGTGTGGTGGAGTCACAGGTGATCCCCGTGACCTTGTCGTCCGTCACCGCGAGGTTGGTGATCTCGGTCCCGCCGGTGTTGGTGACCACGTAGGTGTACGGGACGGTGTCCCCGACGTGGAACGGCTCGGGGGCGTCGACGTGCTTGACGATGTGGAGCCCCGGCGGCGCGATCACCGGGACGTTCTCGGAGTCGGGTGGTGAGGTGACCGGGCCCCCGTCGGTGGTCCCGGTGGCCTGGGCCGTGTTGGCGACCTGGCCCAGCGCGGCGTCCTCGGCGGTGACCAGGTAGTCCGCCGTACACGTCACGGTCTTGCCGGGGGCCAGGGCGCTCACCGGGCAGGTGACCGGCCCGACCTTCGGATCCTCGACGCCCAGGTCGGTGATCGGCACGTTCCCGGAGTTGGTCACCACGAAGTCGTACGGGATCCGGGTGCCCACGGTGATCAGCCCGGGCAGCGGCTGGTGCGCCTGCTTGACCAGGTTCAGTTCGGGCAGCGGCTGGTCGGTGTGGATCACGACGTTGCGGATCAGGTGCACGTCGGTGAACAGGCCGGTCGACCCGGCGAAGCCGAACTTGTACGTCGAGGGCACCGGTTGGGGTGCCGGGGTCTGCAGCACCTGGTGCGAGCCGGTGCCGTCGTTGAAGTCGACGGAGACCGTCAGCACCGGGGAGGGCGCCGGGGTCAGGTGCACGTTGACCCGGCGGCGCGAGGGCTCCAGCAGGGTCTGTGCCTGGTCCGGGGTGACCCCGGGCGGCAGCGTGGTGAGCGGGCCCTGGAGGCTGCCGGGCAGGGTGGAGGGCCACGGCGCGTTGGTGGTGAAGTTGCTGGTCGTCGCGGTCAGGAAGCAGTAGCCGGTGGTGCCGTCGCCGGGGCCGCGGACGGTGACCATGTTGGAGCCGGGCGCGGGGATGCGGAAGGACGTGCCGGCGGGGGACCGCTGGGCGCAGCCGTTTCCGCGCTGCTCCCAGTCGCCGAAGTAGTTGCCGAGGACGTCGAGCCCGACGCCCAGGTAGCCGCGGTCGACGCCGGGCAGGAAGGCGAGGTTCGGGTTGTCGTCGGGCAGCTTCTGGGCGTAGCCGAGGCTGCCGCCGAAGGCCCCGGGGTGGGTGAGCGAGACGTCGCCGTTGACCAGGAAGAACGAGATGCCGTCGGCCGGGGTGTTCGGTGTGGTGCTGCCGTACTGCCACTGGTCGAAGGTCACGTCCAGGCCGTTGCCGGCCGGCAGGGCCTGGTCGAAGAGCACCGCGCCGCTCTGGTCGTTGCCGGCGTCGGTGATCCGCAGGTAGCCGAGCGGAGCGCTGTTCAGCGGCGGCACCGGGCCGGTCTGGGCGGTGGGGCAGCCGCCCAGCGGGTGGTCGCCCGGCCCGGGCGTCCCGGGGGCCGCGCCGGTGAGGCAGGCGGAGCCGACGGCGATGAAGCGCGGGTCGGCGGTGGCGCCGGTGAAGGTCTCCTCGACCAGGGGCGTGCCGACGGCCCGGACGCGCTCCGGCAGCGGCGCGGCCGGGTGGTGGGCGTGGGCGACGGCCTGGGCGAGCGGGGCGGTGAGGCCGGCACCGAGCAGACCCAGGGTGGCCGCGGCGCTGATGAAGCGGGCCGTTCGGGCACGAAGCCGTGACGGTCCGCGGGCTTGTCTCGTCATGTCGGTACTATGCGCAGCCGCTACGGTCCGCTATCACCGGAGTACTGTCAGTGGAGCTATCGATTCGCCCGGACGAGCGAGCGGGAGAGGGGGAGTCAGGTGGCTCCCGGGTTGCCGCTCGGATGGCAGTGATCTTCGGGGCCATCCCCATGATTCCCACTCAACCGATGCGGTAGGGTGGCCGACGCCGAGTATGACCGCGACTCAGGGAGGTGAGACCCATTACCGGAATGTCCGAGCGGGTGCTCCCGGAGCGCGGCCGTGCGGGCGCCACGCGCGCATAGCGCGGCAGGCGCGCCGACGCGGTGTCGGCCCCCACGGGAGCCCTGACGGAGTCGTCAGCCCTCCCGTCCTCCCCAAGGGGTCCTCTTGCCCGTCCACTGCTCCGCCTCCCTCCGTTCCTCCGTGGTCTCCCGACTGCGCGCCGCCGGCTGCGTGTTCGCCGAGGACGAGGCGCGGATCCTGCTCTCCGCCGCATCCTCGCCCGCCGACCTGGCCACCATGGTCCGCTCCCGCGCCGACGGGAGACCGCTCGAACACGTCGTCGGCTGGGCCGAGTTCGCCGGCCTGCGGATCTCCGTCGACCCGGGCGTCTTCGTCCCGCGCCGCCGCAGCGAGTTCCTGGTCGCCGCCGCCACCGCGCTGACCACCCCGGGTGCGGTGGTGCTCGACCTGTGCTGCGGCAGCGGCGCGCTGGGCGCCGCGGTGGCGGCCGCGGCCGCCCACCCGGTCGAGCTGTACGCCGCCGACATCGATCCGGACGCCGTCCGCTGCGCCCGCCGCAACCTGGCCGGTGCCGCGGCGCGGGTCTTCGAGGGCGACCTGTTCGCCGCCGTGCCCGCGGAGCTGGCCGGCCGGGTGGACGTGCTGATCGCCAACGTCCCGTACGTCCCGACCGGCGACATCGGCCTGCTGCCGCCCGAGGCACGGCTGCACGAGGCCCGGCCCGCGCTGGACGGCGGGGCGGACGGGCTGGACGTGCTGCGGCGAGTGGTCGCCGAGGTGCCGCGGTGGCTGGCGCCCGGCGGGTCGCTGCTGTTCGAGACCAGTGAGCGGCAGGCGGCGACGGCCCTCGCGGTGACCCGGGCGGCCGGACTGGCGGCGGCGGAGAGCCGGGAGGAGGACCTGGACGCCACGGTGGTCACCGCGACGCTGCGCTGAACCGCTCTGCCGTCGGGCGGAGGTGCCCGACGGTGGGGAGGTGGAGTCGGCCGCCGTCACCCCCGGACGGCGGCCGGACCGGAGCCGGTCAGATGTGGGTGCCGTACACGTGGTCGACGGGGATGGTGAGCAGCACCCGGCGGTCGGAGACCATCACCTCGCGGTACTCCGCCCAGTCCGGGTGCTCCCCGGCGGCGCGGCGGTAGTAGTCCACCAGCGCCTCGACCTCCGGCCCCTCGGGGTCGGTGCCCGGACCGGTCAGGGTGGCCACGCCCTCGGCGGTGGCCCAGGAGCGGCCGTCCGGCCCGGTCACCTCCAGGCTGGCCCGAGGGTCCCGGCGCAGGTTGGCCGTCTTGGCCAGCCCGTCCCGGGTGGAGATCAGGATGGCGTTCGCGGCCCGGTCGTAGAACGGCATGACGGGGGACAGCTGCGGGCGGCCGTCCGCCTTGATGGTGGCGAGGATGCCGAGGCGGCTCTGTTCGAGCAGGGTGTACGGATCGAAAGCAGTGGCGGTCATGGGAGCATCATCGGCCTTCACACCGGTGTGAGGGCAAGGTCCGCCACGCATGTCGGGCGAGGTCCGTCGGGCGGGTGGGGTGAGGTCGTCCTGCGGGGGAGGGGCGAGGTCCGTCGGGCAGGTGGGACGGAGGAGGCTCCGCATCCGGTGGCGCCGGTCGGAGTGCGGGTGTGGAAGGTTCGGAAATCCGTCGTGAGGTCCGGTGCCAGCCGCTAGGGTCGGTCGCGAGCGAGAATGGTGACGGTGCGTCATCGAGTGCGTACCGTCCGAGCCGAGGGGACACCGCACGATGGCACGCGAACGCAAGCCGGTGGAGCTGCTGGAATTCTCCGACGACCTCCACACCGACGACGTCACCCCGCTGCAGGCCTTCCTGGCCGACCGGATGCGCGAGCTGGTCCGGGCTCAACCCGAGGGCACCAGTGCCCGGTTCGCCGCCGAGCGGCTGGCGGAGGTCACCGCCTGCGACTGCGTCTTCCTCTCGGACATCCTGGTGGCCTGGGAGGAGGTCGTCCTGGAGGGCCGCAACGACGAGCCCGGCTGGACGCAGCGGATGCGCCAGGACGCCATGATCTGGTGGGAGCGGCTGTGCGAGACGGCCGACCGGTTCCGCGACCACCCCGACCACCGTTCCCGCTGGCGCCCGCTGCACTTCATGAACCTCGCGCACGCGGAGCTCATGGCGGGCCTGACGGACCGGGCGGGCGGCGTGTACGGGGACGGGGCGCACCCGTGATCCCGGACGGCTGGGGGCAGTGGCCGTAGGCGGCTGCTGTCGGGGGCGATTGTCGGGGGCGACTGCCGGAGCCGGCTGTCGGAGGTGGCTGGTACCGTCCGGCGCATGAGCAATCGTGTGCCCTTCACGGGTGGGGAGAAGGAAAGTCTTCATGCGGCGCTGGACCGGCACCGCGATGCGGTGCTGTGGAAGCTGGAAGGGCTGGACGACGAGCAACTGCGCCGGCCGATGACGCCCACCGGGACCAACCTGCTGGGGCTGGTGAAGCACCTCGGCGGTGCCGAACTCGGCTGGTTCCGGGAGACGTTCGGCCGGGAGACCGGCCCGCTGCCGTTCGACATCGACGCCGACGACTCCTCCGACATGCGGGTGGAGCCGCACGAGTCGACGGCGGACGTCCTGGCCTTCTACGCGCGGGCCCGGGCCGCTTCCGACGAGACGATCCGGGAGCTCGCGCTGGACGACCTCGGCACCTCCTGGTCGGGGAACACCGTCTCGCTGCGCTGGGTGCTGATCCACATGACCACGGAGACGGCGCGGCACGCCGGGCACCTGGACATCGTGCGCGAGCTGATCGACGGGGGGACGGGGGACCACAACCGGAGCTGACCCCGGACGGTGCCGCCGCCGGGCCCGCTCCGGCGCGCGGGCGCCCGGCCCGGCCCGGGGTGGCGACGCTGCGCCCGGCCGTGGGCCAGGGGCTCAGGCCGTCAGCTTCCGGACGGCCCGGGCCAGCGCCTCCGCCGTGCGCCGGACGTCCGCCTCGGTGGTGCGCCAGTTGCTGAACGCCGCGCGCAGGGCCGGCCGCCCCGCGTAGCGGGTGGGGGTGAGGAAGGCGTCGTCGGCCAACTCGGCGGCGAGCGCGGCCAGCCGCTCCGGGGTCGGGTCCGCCGTCAGCGAGAAGCAGACGACGTTCAGCCGCACCGGGGCGAGCAGTTCCAGACCGTCGATCCGGGCCACCTCCGCGCCGAGCGTCCGGGCCCCGGCGATGCAGCGCTCCACGATCTCCCGGTGCCCGGAGCGGCCGTACGCGCGCAGCGTGAACCAGGCGGCGAGGGCGCGCAGCCGGTGGGAGTTCTCCGGCGTGAGGTGGACCAGGTCCGGGTGCTCGCTGAGCGGGCCGAGATAGGCGGCGGCGTTCTGGAAGACCCGGGCCTGGAGGTCCGGGCGGCGGGTGAACTGCACGGCGCTGTCGTACGGCACATTGAGCCACTTGTGCAGGTCGACGCAGACCGAGTCGGCGAGGTCCAACCCTGCCACCAGCGCCGCGTGCTCCGGGGACAGCGCGGCGAAGGCGCCGAACGCGGCGTCCACGTGCAGCCAGAACCCGTACCGCTCGCGCAGTTCGGCGATCGCGCGCAGGTCGTCGAAGTCGACGGTGTTGACCGTCCCGGCGTTGGCCACCACGACGCACGGCCCCTCGGCCTCGGCCAGCGCCCGCTCCAGCGCGGCCACGTCCACCGCCTCCCGGCCCGGCAGGGCGGGCACCGTCCGCAGCGCCGTCCGGCCCAGGCCCAGCACCGACAGTGCCTTGGCGACGCTGGAGTGCGCGCTGCCCGACAGCACCCGGACCCGCCCCAGCGCGCCGACCCCGTCCTCGGCGACGTCCACGCCGAGCCGCTCGCCCAGCCACTCGCGGGCGATCGCCAGCCCCACCGTGTTCGACATCGTCGCGCCGCTCACGAAGGTGCCGCGGTGCGCCTCCGAGAGCCCGAACAGCTCGCGCAGCCAGCCGACCGTCTCCCGCTCCAGCTGTTGACCGGCCGGGTCCAGCGAGGAGTTGGAGTTCTGGTCCACGGCCGAGGTCAGCCAGTCGCCCGCGAGCGCCGCCGGGGTCGCCCCGCCGGTCACGAACCCGAAGTAGCGCGGCCCGGCACTCGCGGACAGCCGCGGCTCCCAGCGCTGTTCGAACTCGGCCAGTGCGGCCCGCACTCCGCCGCCCTCCTCGGCGAGCGGCGCGACGGCGGGCTCGATGACGGCGGACGGGCCGGCGGGCGCGAGCACGGGCCGTTCGTCGAGCGTCTCCAGGAAGGCGAGCGCGCGCTGCCGGGTCTCCTCCAGGAGTTCGGGCAACTGTCCGAGATCGGCCGCGAGTTCGGGGTGCATGACGCCTCTCCATCGATCGACTGTGCGGTGCGCCCGAGGCTAGTGGCGGAGGCACGCGGAGTCCCGGTCCAATTCGGGACGGGTGGCCTGAAACGCGCGGGGAGGTGGGGGAATTCGCGCCGTTCGGCTCAAAAACACCCCGATGGTGCAATTTCAGCCGGTCCCTTGACCTCTCCCGATCCGTCGGATGATGATCACCGTGCACCGCGAGCGAGTGAATGTTCCAATGCCGGGCGGATTTTCGATCCGGGACTTCAGGGAGGTTCAGGCCGTGCGTTCCATCACCGCTTCCGTGGCGGCACCCGTGGCACGGGGACGCCTTCCACTGCTCGGCCACCTGCCGCAGCTCGCCGCCAGACGCGTGGAGTTCCTGCAGTCGATCCGGGCGCAGGGCGGCATCGTCAGGATATTCCTGGGCAATCGGCCGGTGTTCGTCCTGAACTCGGCCGAGGCCGTCCACGAGGTTCTGCTGACCCAGAGCCGGAAGTTCGGCAAAGGCCTGCTGTTCGACGTCGCACGGCCTTTCATCGGGAACGGCATCATCACCTCCGAGCACGACGTCCACCTCCGTCAACGGCGCGCGCTCCAGCCGGCCTTCCGCCGGGACGTCATCGCCGCCGGCGTCGCCACGATGACCGCCATCGCCGAGGAACAGGCGTCGGCCTGGCGCCCCGGCGAGGTGATCGCCATGGACCTGGCGCTGCGCCGGACGATGACGGCCATGCTCGTGGCGACCCTCTTCAGCACCGAACGCCCGGACGGCGCCGCGGCCGTCGCCGAACTGGGGGAGCGCGTCGCCGAGCACCTGAACACGGTGATGCGCGGCGTCTTCGTGGGCACCCTGCTGCCCGCCCCCCTCGCGTCCTCACCCGCGCTGGGGCACCGCAGGTACCTGGCCGCGGCCGCGGCGCTGCGCGAACTCGCGGATTCCGCCGTCCGACAGGCCCGCCAGGACCCGAGCGATCGCGGCGACCTGCTCTCCATCATGTTCGCCGGCACCCCGGGCAACCCGAGCGGGATGACCGACGTCGAGGCCCGCGACGAACTGCTGTCCCTGCTCATGGCCGGTGCCGAGACCACGGCCACCACCCTGGCCTGGGCGCTCCACGAGATCGGCCGGCGCCCGGAACTCACCGAACGGATCAAGGCCGAGTGCGACGCCCTGCCCACCGGCGCCCTGCCCGGCGCGGCCGACCTCCCGTTCACCGACCGGTTCCTGCGCGAGGTGCTGCGGCTGCACCAGCCCAGCTGGCTGCTGATGCGGCGCGCCCTGGAGCCGGTGCGGGTCTGCGGGGTCGACGTCCCGGAGGGCGCCGAGCTGATCTACAGCGCGCTGACGATGCACCGGGACCCGGCCTACTACCCGGACCCGCTGCGGTTCCACCCCGACCGGTGGCTCGACCGCACCGAGAAGGACCTCCCGCCGGGTGCCTACGTCCCCTTCGCCCTCGGCAACCGGAAGTGCATCGGGGACCACTTCGCGATGACCGAGATGCTGGTCATGCTGCGCGCGATCGTCTCCCGGTGGCGGCCGCGACCGGTCGCGGGGCACCGCGTCCGGCCGGTGGCCCACGCCCTGATCCGGCCCAACGCGCTGCCCATGCGCGTCTCACCCTGGCCGGCCGGCTGACCCGGCCCCGGCCCCGTTCGGCACGGCCCCGTTCGGCACGGCCCCGACCAGGGCCCCGTCCCACGCGGCCCTGAACCGGCCCCGTTCCCGGAGGTGCACCTCACCATGACGACCACGGCAGAGACCCTCTCCCCGGACCCGGACCCGGACCCGGACCCCGACCCGGACGCCCCGGCCCTCGACCCGCTCCCCTTCCCGCGCCGGATCAGCCCGGACTTCCGGGCCGCCCAGGGCCGCCACCTCGACTGGCCGCGGTCCTTCGGCTTCCTGTCCACGGAAGCGGAGCGGGCCCACCACCTCAAGGGCCAGTTCCCGCTGATCGCGGCCATGTTCTACCCCAACGCGACCGGGAGCGAACTGGACCTCGGCGTCGACCAGCAGAGCTGGTACTTCCTCTTCGACGACGCGCTCGACGAACAGTGGGGCGGCACGCCCGAGCGGGTCCACCACGTCGTCGGACTCGTCAAGGAGGGCGTCACCGGTCAGGCGTCCCCGCTGCCGCTGGCCGCCGCCTTCGCCGACATGCGACGACGCAGCTGCCGGGGCATGCCCGAGGACTGGATCCGCCGATCGGCCGTCCACTGGTCCTCCTACCTCGACCACCACGTCCACGAGGCGCGCAGCCGGCAGTCCGGTGCGCCCATGCCGCTGAGCACCTACCTCCGGGTCCGGCGCCACACCATCGGGGTCGCACCGGTCGTCGACCTCGCCGAGCGGCTGTCCTCCTGCGTCCTGCCCGACCACCTGTACGCGCTGCCGCACCTGTCCGTCATGCGCGAGATGACCAAGACCTTCATCATCTGCGACAACGACATCGTCTCCCTGGAGAAGGACGCGGCCCAGGGGGAGCAGAACAACCTGGTGCTCTGCCTGGAACGGGAACACGGACTCACCCGGCCGCAAGCGCTCGACCGGGCCCAGCGCCGCCGCGGCGAAGCGCTGGACCTGTTCACCGGCGCCCACCGGGCCCTGCTGGGCAGCACGGCTACGGGCCACCTCGACCCGGCCGAACGCGACCTGCTGCAGCGCTACTGCACCGAGGCGCTGCAGACCACCATCCGCGGCGCCTACGACTGGCACCACGCCTCCACCCGGTACCACGGGTAGGCCGACGCCTCCCGCCGCACGACCGCGTACCCGAACCCGCACGACCGCTTACCCTGACCTGCCGGACCGCACCCGGACCGATCCAGCTGAGGAGCCCGCACCATGCCCGATCGCCGCTCGGCGTCCTTCGTCGCCTCCGAACGGGACCGGACCTGCCCGTTCGACCCGTCGCCGGACCTCCGCCGGATGCGCGAGGACGACGGCCTGCCGCGGATGCGCGTCACCCACCCGGTGCGCGGCGAGATCGAGGCGGTCGTCATCACCCGGTACGCCGACGTCCGGGCCGCCTTCGCGGACGATCGCCTGGTGACGGGCAACGGCATCGACCCGACGCTGCCGCGCACCCTCTTCAACCACCCGGGCTTCCTGCCCGCCTACAGCGGCGCGGACCACTCCCGGCTGCGCCGGATGCTCACCGGCAGCTTCACCGTCCGTCAGGTCGAGGGGCTGCGGCCCGCGATCGAGACGATCGTCGCCGACCACCTCGACGCCATGGCGGAGCGGGGTCCGGTCGTCGACCTGGTCGAGGCCTTCGCCCTGCCCATCCCCTCACTGGCGATCTGCGAACTGCTCGACGTCCCGTACGGCACCCGGGCGATGTTCCAGCGCTGCTCCCAGGTGATCATGGACGGGACCGCCGACGCCGCACAACTGGTCGTCGCCTCGGACGAGTTGAACGCGGCGATGGCGGACATCGTCGCCCGCAACCGGGCCAACCCCGGAGACGGCGTGCTGGGCGCGGTGGTGCGCCGGCACGGTGCCGAGCTCACCGACGAGGAGCTCATCGGCTTCGGCACCACCCTCCTGGTCGGAGGGCACGAGACCACCGCGACCCAGCTCGCCCTGAGCGTGCTGGCGCTGCTCCGCCACCCGGACCAGCTCGCCGCCCTGCGCGACGACCCCGAGGTCACCGGTACGGCGGTGGAGGAACTGCTGCGCCACCTCGCCATCCCCGCACCGCTCCTGCGCACCGCCGTGGCCGACGTCGAGGTCAACGGCCACCGGATCGCCGAGGGCGAGCACGTCCTTCTCTCCCCACTGACCGCGAACCGCGACCCCGAGCTCGTCCCCGAGCGCCCGGACGACCTCGACCTGCACCGCCGTCCGGTCGCCCAGCTGTCCTTCGGCTTCGGCGCCCACCAGTGCCTCGGCCAGCAACTGGCCCGGCTGGAAATGAAGGTGGCCCTGCCGGCCCTGCTGCGCCGCTTCCCGGCCCTGCGGCTCGCCGTCCCCCAGGCCGAGCTGCGCTTCCGCGAGGGATCAACCGTTTACGGCGTCGAGGCGCTCCCGGTCACCTGGTGACCGGCCTGCCGGGGTGGCGCCCGCGCCCGGTGGGGGACTCCCGGCGGGCGGCCTTGCGGGGCGGTTCCGCGCGGGGGAGTTCGGCGCGTCGGACGGCGGGAGAGGCGAGGGCGAGGGCGGCGCCGAGGCAGGAGAGGGTGCCGCAGCCGACGAAGGCCGGGGCGCTGCCCCAGGCCCCGATCGCGGCGCCGACCAGCGGGTAGCTCAGCGGGGCTATGCCGACCATGGTGAGCATCGTGACGGAGGTGACCCGGCCCAGATAGGCGGGGTCGGCGGCGGTCTGGATCAGGGCGCTGTCCAGGCTCCCGAAGACGCCCGCGCTCAGACCGACCAGGGCGGCGAGGACGGCGGCGGTCCACAGCTGCGGCACCAGCGCCATGGCCGCCGCGCCGACGCTGCCCGCCAGCAGGGTGCCGGCCATGGTCAGGCCGGCCCGGGGAAGCCGTCCGGCGACGGCGAGCAGCGCGGCGCTCGCGGCGGCACCGGCGCCGAAGCAGCCGACGATCCAGCCGTAGCCGGACGGCCCCCAGCCGCGCTCGGCGTTGAGCAGCACCATGCCGACGTTGAGGGTGCCGGTGAGGCCGAGTTCGCAGATCGCACCGGCCAGGACCAGCGGGCCGATCAGGCGGTGGCGGCGGAGGTAGCGCAGCCCGTCGAGGAGGTCGGCGCACGCGGTGCCGCGCCGGGGCGGCGCGGTGCCCGAGGGGGCGTCACCTGAGGGGGCGTCGAGCGGGGTGATCCGCACGGAGAGCAGGAGCGGCAGGGAGAACGCGAACAGCAGCCCGGCGGTGGCGAAGGCGGCGGCCGGGCCGCCCAACCCCATGGCCAGGCCACCGAGCGGCGGTCCGGCGATCTGGCCGAGGCGCATCGACAGCGAGCGCAGGCCGGTGACCCGAGCCAGCTGGTCGGGGCTGGTGATCCGGGGCGGGAGAGCACCGACGGCGGGGACGAACAGGGCGTCCACGGCGCCGAAGAAGAGCGCCACCGCGACCAGCAGCCAGAGCGCGGGCGAGGTCAGGGCGATGACGGCGGCCACCGCGAGGATGAGCAGACAGCGCACGGCGTCGCTGCCGAGGATCACCCTGCGCGGATCGAGCCGGTCGGCCAGGACACCGCCGCCGAGCATGAGCAGGGCTCGCGGAGCGGCTCCGGCGGCCATCACCAGACCGACCTCGGTGGGGCCGGCCGACCGCTGGGCGGACCACGCGAGGGCGGCGAAGTAGACGCTGTCGCCGATCAGCGAGGCGGTGTACGCGGTGAGCCAGCGCAGCACGTTGGCGTCGCGGTGGGCGGGCGGCGCGCAGGCTCGGTGGGGGAGGGGCGGTTCCGCGAGGGCCATGGGGACTCCGGCGGTCGGGGACACGGCGGCGCCGGTGTCAGGGGCGGAAGGGGAACCCGTACAGCTGGACGGACACGTGCTCGCGGCCCGCAGCCTCGCCGGCCGCCCTGGCGGCCTTGCCGCGCTCCCGCCAGCGTCGGCCGAGGGCCTGCAACTCCTGCTCCATCTCGGCGAGTTCGGCCGCCGTGAGGTCGATCAGCCACTCCGAGGTGAAGGCCGCGTCGGTCCATTCCCGGCCCCAGGCGGCGCCCTGGTCGAGGTAGGCGCGGTACTGGGCGGCACGGGAGTCGACCAGACCCTTGGTCACCGCGCTGACGACGGCCGCGCCCTCGGGCGTGTCGGCGAGGTCGGACTCGCGGAAGCCCCAGCCCTCCTCGGAGGCGACCTGCCACCACCGCTCCCGGCCGTCGGTGCTCCGGGCGCTCGCCTCGGTGACGAAGCCCTGCTCGGCGAGCTTGCGCAGGTGGTAGCTGACCAGGGACGGGGCCTGGTCGACCTGCTCGGCGAGCTGCGAGGCCGTCGCGCTCCCGGCGGCGTAGAGCAGCCGGTAGAGCTGCATCCGCAGTGGGTTGGTGAACGCCTTCAGACGGGACAGGTCGGTGATCCGGTCGGGCCGGGGCTTCTCGGGCATGCCTCGACGATAGATCCGAAGGAAAAGTTGCGCAATAAAAATTTCATATCTCGCGCCGGTTCGCCGGCAGTGGAAGCAGAGGGTGGCGTCAGCGCAGGGTGACCTCGCGGGGGCCGTTGAACGGGGCCAGGGACAGGACCGTCTTCGGGGTGCGCAGGGCGTCGTGCTCGGCGAAGAGGCGGCGGACGGCGGGGAGGTCGACCGGCCCGGAAGTCAGGTGGGCGACCTCGTCGTACGGGGCGTTGGGCGTGTTGGTGGAGCCGGTGCCCCAGGTGTCCCAGAGGAGCGTCTCGACCTTGTTCAGGGCCGCGAGGTCGAGCCGGGTGGAGTGGGCGACGAACCACGCGCCGTTGAGCGGGCCCTCCTCGGGCGGGTGGACGCCGAAGGAGCCGGCGGCGGCCCGGTCCGAGCGGATCGTGCGCCAGGCCCGGCCGGCGACCAGGAAGCGGTCGCGCGGGACGTCCATCGGGTCGAAGTCCACCCGCGAGGCGGTGGCGACCTTCGGGTCGGCCAGCTGCGGGTCGGCGAGCAGCCAGCCCCGCCGGTCGTCCCAGTACTCGGTGGCCACGTGGTCGCCATGGAAGCCGTCGGGGCCGAGGTAGTCGGCGAAGCCGCAGCGCAACCGGGCCGGGACACCGACGTGGCGCAGGAACGAGCAGTGCAGCAGCGCCAGGTCCCGGCAGACGCCGACGAAGCGGTCGGCGGGCGCCCGGGAGTGGCTGAGCGGGGCCGGGTCGCGGTCGGTGATCAGGTGCAGGATGTCGTCGAGGTAGCGCGTCTCGGCGTCGTGGTGGAGCCGGTTCACCGGGATGTGGTGGTGGAACAGCCACCCTTCGAGGCGATGGATGATCAGGTTCCGGGCGATCCGGGCGAGTCGGCGGGGGTCCTTGGGGAGATCGGCGTAGCGGGGGAGGTGGGGGCCGGGGTCGGAGAACGCGCTCTGCCCGAGGTAGAAGGCGGGGAAGTCGGCGGAGGGCACGGGGGAACTCCCAACGGGCTTCGGCCGCATGATCGATGGCTGGGCCGCTGGTCCTCACCGTGGCAAATTTCGGGGGCGATTGTCCAGAAGGGACCGATGGGAAGGGGTGGTTCGGCTGATCCCGGTGGTGCGGTAGTAGGGGGTGGTCCGGTGGGTGGGGCGGTCCGTGGGTGAGCGTGGTCCGGCCGGCCGGACGGACCGTTGGGCGGTGGGGCGGTGCCGTTCAGCGGGTCGGGGTGGGGACGCCGCCGCCGTCGAGGTGCTCGACCCGGACGCCGGGCAGCGTTCGGGACCAGGTCTTGGCGAGCGGGGCGAGCCGCGCTGCGGAGAGCGGCGCGGGGCCGAGGCCGATCGGGAGGTGGGCACGGCCGTCGGCCGTCCGGTACGGGTGGGGCCAGGCGTGCAGCCGGGTCGCCCCCGCCGCCTCCAGAGCGGTCAGCAGGGCGCGGATGCGGCCCCGGACGAGGCCGAGTGACTCCTCGTCGGTGCTGATCACGGCCCAGGCGGCGTGCCGGCGGTGCAGCGGGGGAGCGGCGAGCAGAGCGGGCCACGGAGGCTCGGCGCCCGCTTCGGTGGTCACGTCTGTCACGTCTGCCATGTCTGTCACGCCTGCTTCGGCGGCCTCGGCGGTCAGCTCCCAGGCGCGGTAGAGCTCTTCGGTGACCAGATCGCGGATGTCGGCGCCGACCTGGGTGGTGCAGCTGCGCACCGGGGCGGAGGGGGTGAGGACGGTGAGCGGGCCCGAGCCGGCGGGCGCCGGATCGTCGGTGAGGGCCACGGGCCGGCGCCAGTCCCAGCTCGCCCAGGTCTCGGTGAAGCGCCGGAAGAGGTCGTCCTCGGGGCTGTCGGCCGCCTCCAGGACCGTCCGGGTGGCCAGCACCGACCAGGCGAGCGAGGGGAGTTGGCCGAACGGCGCGGAGTCCAGGCCCCGCGCCCGGGCCCAGGCCTTGACCTGGCGGGCCAGCCGGACGAAGCGGGCGTGCCGGTCGCCGAGTGCCGTCAGGATCGCTTCGGCGTCCGTGACGGCGCTCAGCGCGACGGCTTCGGCCTCACCCAACTCCGCGCGGCGGTCGACGGCCTGGGCCGGGTCGAGAGCGCCCGTGAAGACCACCACGAGGTCCACCGACAGGCCGTCGGCGGCCAGCCGCAGCCCCGGCACCCGGGCGCCGCGCACCTCGCGCAGCCCCCGGGCCCCCGGCAGCGCGGCCGCCAGCCGGGCGCGGACGGCGGGCAGATCGGCGGGGCCGGGCAGCGCCGCCACCAGGTCCAGGTCGGCCCCGTCCAGCTGGCAGCCGAGCCGCCGGGAGCCGACGGTGTGCACCACGCCCTCGGGCAGGGCCGCCGCGATGCGCCAGGCCAACGTCCGTGCGGTGGAGGTGCGTTGAGCGGCCTCCGGGGAGGGTGAGGCGATCGGCTGCTCGGGCGCCGGCCGCACCTCGCCCGTCCCCAGCGAGACGATCGCGCGTGGCCGCATCGGCTCGGCGCCCCGGCGGGAGAGCACCACCAGCTCGCCGACCCGGGCCGAGACCCCGGTGAGCCGGGCAGTGCAGTCGGCGGCCACGCGCTGCGGGTCGTCGCTGCGCCCGAGGCTCAGGTGCGGGGTGAAACCCTCCGCCCGGCCGCGACAGCGGGGGAAGCGCCGTTCCAGCGCGTGCCGAAGGGCCGCCCAGGGCGCGGGGGAACCGGCGGCCGGGTCCAGCCAGACGGTGGCGTCCTCGCGGTGCCCGAAGGTGTGCACGCCCTCCAGTCGCGCGGTGAACGGCGCCACCTCGGCGGCGGCCGCGGCCAGCAGCGGCAGGGCGCGGTCGAAGTCGGCCTCCGGGACGAAGCCGAACAGCAGGTTGACGTGCGGGGGCCAGCGGCGCAGCTGCGGGTCGTACGCCTCGCGCAGACGCTGGATCGGCGGCCACAGCTCCTCGGGCGGCAGCCAGGCGACGGCGGTGCGGGCGGTGGGAGCGGTGTCGAGGACCTCCGGTGAGCCGGTGTCGAGGTCCCCGCCGTCGAGCGCGAGGTCCACGGCCACGCCGTAGTGGTCGGAGGGAAGGAGCCCGTCCTCGTCCGGACGGTCGCCGAGCAGGACGGCCGCGGTGGCGCGGGTGCCGTCGGCGCGGTGCAGGACGCGGTCCAGGCGGCCCGGGCGACCGGTCAGCGAGGAGACGGCGGCGAGCGGGTTGACCGTCGGATCGAAGGTGGGGGTGTCGTCGGACGGTCCGTGCACCTGCGTCCAGGCGTCCCGCAGGCCGAGTGCGGCGGCCGGACCGGCCGGGCCGGAACGGCCGTCGTTGAAGTCCCCGAGCAGCAGCAGCTTGCCCTCGACACCGGACAGCCCCTCGGCGATTCGGGCGAGTTCGGCCTGGCGACGGGCGGCGCCGTCCGGCGAGTGGTCGCTGGTGAGGTGAACGGCGGCGACGGTCAGCGGCATGCCGTCGGTCCCGATCGAGAGGGCGGTGACGGCCTTGTGCGGGCCCAGCGCGTGCCGCCCTGCCGCCAGCACCGGCAGCCGGCTGAGCAGCAGCAGCCCGTGGTCGGCGACGTCCGGCCCGAGCGGGTCGGCGCCCAGGGTGTACCCGACGCGGACCCAGGGGGCCGCCAGCAGCTGGGCGACCAGGGCGGGCTCGACCTCCTGGAGGGCGATGACGTCGGCGTCGGCGGCCTCCAGCGCGGCGAGCAGCAGGGGCCTGCGGCGGGCGGTGGCGATCCGGTCGGCGTCGTAGCGGTCCCACAGGGTGTTCCAGGTGACCACGCGCAGGCCGGTGGCCGTGGGGATGTCCGGTCCGGCGTCGGCGGGCCGCCAGCCGCCGCCCGGGTGCCAGGCGTGCGGGGTGGTCGCGGTGAAGAAGGGCGAGGGCAGCCGGGGCGGGTCGGTGCGACGCCCGGCCTCGGTGGTGTCGAGCAGGTCCACGCCCGAGGCGCGGTCCCAGACCCGCACGCCGTCCGCCTCGACCCAGTGCACCCGGTGCCAGGGGATCTCGCCCGAGGCGGCGAAGGCCTCCAGTGGGACGCGCTCGGTGCGGTCGTCGCGCTGGCGCACGCCCAGGGTGAAGCGGGCCGGGTCGAAGCGGGCGTCCCAGCGGATGCGCTGGCAGATCTGTTCGATGGGACGCATCACTCCTCCTCCTCGTCGATCGTGCCCGCCGTGTCCTCCACGGTGCCACCGGGGCCGACGTACCAGGTGCGGTGCGCCTGGCCCGGGTAGGGCGGGCCGAAGCGGTGCAGCTGTGCGGCGAGCACCTCGGCGGGCACCGGGTGCGGTCGGACGGCGTTGCGCCGCACCAGCTCGTCCTCGCCGACCACCAGCACCACCTGGGTGACCAGGGCGTCGCGGCGCCGCGCGAGGGCGTGGACGTGGGAGCGCTGCTGGCGGTTGAGCGAGGTTGCGTCCCAGACCACGGTGGCCGCCTTGGTGAACGTCTCGGTGGCCGGCTCGGTGGGCGTGGCCGCCTTGCCGTGGCCCGGGGCGCCCAGGGCGGCGTCCAGCCGGGCCAGCCCCTCGCGCAGCACGTCGGCGTTGTCGCGCTGGTCGGCGCGCGAGCCCCGGGCGGCGCGCAGGTCGTCCAGACTGATCCGGGCGGTCACCCCGGTGAGCCCGGCGGCGAAGCTGCTCTTCCCGCTGCCGGAGGGGCCGCACAGGTGGACCAGCCGGGGGAAGCGGCCGTCGCGCCAGCGCCAGGTGGCCGCGACGGCCTCCTCGGCGGTGGCGATCCGGCCGAGGGCGTACGCCTCGCGGGCCTGGGCCCAGCAGCGGTCGGCGGCGTCGCGGTCCAGGCCGGTCAGCGCCTCGCGCAGCCCGGCTCGCAGCCGGGCGAGCGGCGCCCCGTCGAGCAGCCCGGCGTCCTCGGCGTACAGCGCCGACCAGGCGACCTGCTCGCGCTCCACCCGACCGGGAGCGGCGGTCGCCGCGACGGCGTGCAGCACGCCGAGGTCGGCGGCGGCCGAGAGCCGGACCAGCCCGGTGCGGCGCTCCTCGTCCGGGTACGGGTGCTGGAGCGCCGGGTGCAGCCCGACCAGGTCGGCGACCCGCCGGGCCAGCGGCAGCCCGAGCGGCCCGGCCAGCCGGGGCGCCAGCGACTGTCGGGGGGCGGTGCGCAGCGCGGTGGCGAGCACGCCGGCCAGCCGGGCGTCCCCGCTCCGGCCCAGTTCGTCCAGCCGGGTCGATATCTCGGCCAACTCGTCTGCAGAGCAGGTGAGTTCGGGAACATTCAGGGCGGCCGCGAGTGCGGCGGGTTCGGGCAGCGCGCCGGAGCGCACGGCCCAGAGCGCGGCGCTCGGTCCGAGCCCGTTCTCCACCACGGCGGCGTGCATCCAGTGGGTGTCGGTGCGCACGTGCCGCGGGCGGACCCACTTGGCGACCCGCTCGCCGAACTCGGCCCGGGGGAAGCCCCGGACCGTCCGCACCACGTACCCCTCCTGATGGTCGAGGTCCAAGCGCAGGGCGCGCAGGGCCCGTTCGTCGTAGCGGCCGCGCCACAGCACCCGGGGGGTGGGGATGCCGAGGCGGCGCAGGAAGCGGACGGTGTCGTCCCAGCTCAGGCAGTGGTCCCGGCCGTCGTCCCGGCCGTCGGTCCGGCCTTCGTGCTCGCCGTCGTGCGTGCCGTCCCGCCAGACCGAGAAGCCGTAGAACCAGCTCTCCAGGTCGGTGTACGGGATCGAATGCCGGGCGAACAGGTTCTCGCCGCAGATCCGCCAGCCCTCCGGGATGCGCGGCGCGATCCGGCCCTGGAGGCCCTTCACCCAGGCGCGGGAGGGGTGGTGGGCGGAGTCCAGCGAGCGGGCGTGCAGACCGTCGCGGTAGAGCGTGGTGTTCTCGCCGTCGAGCTTCTCGGTGACGACGACCTCGGCGCCGGCCAGCCCGGAGAGGTCCCCCGTCCGTACGTCGTCCGCCGCGACGCCCGGTGACCAGGGCAGATGCGGCGTCCGGGGGTAGTGCACACGCATGTCCTGCTCCCTGGGCGTTCTTGATCCGGCCGACACTGTAGGAGCCGCCGCGCAGCCCGGGCCACCGATTAAAGCCGGCCCCGAAGGCGGGCCTCCGGGTGCCGAAGGACCTGGACGACACGCGGGCAGGAACGTCCCTGCACCGCCGCGCCCCGCCCCCGGGGTGCAATGGCGCGACCCGACACGTCGTCAACAGGGAAGGCCCGCCGGTGGAGACGAGGACGAAGGACGCGGACCCGGTCCGGGTGCTGGACGTGACGAGCGCCGACTACCGCCGGGCGTTCGAACTGTTCCTCGCCGGTACGGACGAGAAGCCGATCACCCACGCCCGGATCGGCGAGATCGTGGCCACCCTGCCGCACCGCCGGGTCCTGCTCGACCTCGGCGCGGGCGACGGCCGCACCACCGCCTACCTGAGCCGCTCCTTCGACCGCACCATCGCGGTGGAACCCAGCGCCGCGATGCGCGAGAAGCTCGCCACGGCCTGCCCCGACGCCCTCGTCCTCCCCGATCCGCTCGACAAGGTCCACCCGCCCGAGCGGGCCGACCTCGTGCACCTCTCCCACGTGCTCTACTACGTGCCCGAGGCGGACTGGTTCACCACCGTCACCCGCGCCCTGGACTGGACGGCCCCCGGCGGTGCCCTCCTGGTCGTGCTGCAGAACCCGGAGAGCCCCTGCATGCGGATGGCCGCGCACTTCACCGGCGTCCGCTACGACCTCGGCCCGCTCGCCGACCGCCTGCGCGAGCACCACCCCGAACACCGCTACGCCCTCGAAACCCTCGACCTCCACTACCGCACGCCCCACCTCGCCGAGGCGGTGGACGTCGCCGAGTTCATGGTCAACGTCGCCGACCTGGCGACCCTCGATCCCCGCCCCTCCCGCACGGCCCTGACCGCCTACGTCCAGGACCACTTCGCCCTGCCCACCGGCGGCTACGCCATCGGCCACACCCAGGACACGCTCGTCATCCGCCGCACCGCCCAGGCCTGAGGCCCCGCCCGGACACCGACTCCCCGAGCGGTTTCGTCCTACTGAGCCTGTTCCATGCCGTTCCCCGGCTGTCCGGACCGGCGGGTGCGCACCGGGGGCGCGCTGTCGTCGTCGAGCCGGTCCAGGAAGGCGGTCACGGTATCGGTGACCTCGTCCAGGCTGCGGGCGCTGAAGAGCACGGGCTGGTAGCCGGTGATGGTGTAGCCCGTGGCGAGCACGGCGTCGATGTCGAGTGGACGGACGCGGCAGCGGTGGAGCTGACGCATCTCTCCGTAGGAGGAGAGCAGGGCCGCGCCGTAGGCCTTGGGCCTGCCGTTCTCCTCGAGGATCCCGTACTCCAGGGTGAACCAGTACGCGTCGCTGATCATCTGCAGCACGTCCGGATTGTCGATGCGCATCGCCGCCCGCCCGATCAGCCGGTACAGGTCGGCGAACCGTGGGTCCGCGAGGTGGATGCCATGGCCGAGGACGTCGTGGATGACGTCGGGCTCCGGCGTGAACAGCGGCACCGCCGGGTGGCGGACGAACTGCACCGCGTGGAAGTACCCGTGGGCCATCGACCCCAGGAACCGCTTGTTGGCGACCACGCCACCGGCCAGGGTGAAGTCGAAGCCCGTCAGGGCCCGCAGGCGCGCGCCGACCTCCGTGTGCTGCGGGATCCCGTCCGCCGGAATCGGGGCCTGCTCCCTGGCCTCCAGGGCCGCCCGGCAAGCGTGTTCGGCCTGCGCGGCCCACACCGCCTGGTGGACCCTGCGCCAGGTGCGGTGCTCGGAACGGCTGTAGGCGACCGGCGGCGACGGATCGCCCACCCGGTGGTCGCGAGCCGGCGTCGCGATCGCCCGCCGGCGTCGTAGGTAGACCGGATCGGCGAACCCCGGATGCTCCGAGGCCGCGCCGAGCCGACCGTCGGCCGCGATCGGGGTACGGAACTGAATGTCGGTCACGAACCGATGCTGCCACCGACGAGCACCGATGAAGCGACCACACGGCGGGGCCGGCCGGCCCTGTGCCGCCGACCCCGACACCGGCGAGCGCCTCGGGACCTCTCCGAGCGCCTCACCGCCGTCCGCTTCCCCTTCCCGCCCACTGCCCGACCCCGGCCGGCACTCCGGCGGCGAGGTCGCACCACGCCCCGGGGCCGCCGGGCCGCCGACCTCACGGCCGGACGGCGCGGTAGGTGAGGAGACCGCCGGGCTGGAGGTCGGCGAAGAGGTCGAGGAGGGGAGGCGCGGAGTCGGCGACCGCGACGACGCGGGCCATGGTTCCGCCGGGAGTCCCCTGGCGCCAGCGGGGGCGGTCGCCGACGGTGTAGGGCAGCTCCGCCTCCACGACGCCGGGAAGCGCGAGAAGGGCGTCGACGGTCGGCGCGGCGGTGAGGACGGTGTCCTGGTGCGGGGCCTGGGGCAGCAGGAAGGCCGTGCTGCGGGCCGGCGGCGAGAACTCGGGAGGCTCTCCGCCGGTGGCGATGGCGGCGCAGGCCAGCACCGAGTCGAAGGAGCAGCAGTGGTGGAGCATCTCGGTGACCCCTCCGCCGATGCGGCTGTTGACCTCGATGACTCGGGGGCCGTCCCGGGTGAACATGATCTCGGTGTGGACGCCGGAGTCGGTGATGCCCAGGGCGTGGATCGCCCGGGAGGCGCAGTCCAGCAGCGGGGCGAGGACGGTGTCGGGCAGCACCGAGGGCATGATGCCGCCGTTCTCGCGGAATCCCGGGGAGAGCGGGAACTTGTCGGTGACCGCCAGGTGCCGGACGGTGCCGCGCCGGACGAGCGACTCGACGCTCGCGTAGGTGCCGTAGCGGGGGTCGCCGTGCAGGCCGACGCCGACCAGGAACTCCTCCAGGACGAAGTCCGGGACGGAGCCGCCGCGCGGGTCGGCGGCGTAGCCGGCACAGGCGGCGGACCAGAGCCCGGCCAGGTCGGTCGTACCGTCCACCCGGAAGGTCGCCAGGCTGCCGACGCCGGCCTTGGGTTTGAGGACCGCGGGCAGGCCCACCCGCCGGGCGGCGGCGCGGAGTTCGTCGAGGTCGCGGACGGACGCGAAGCGGGGGGTGGGGATGCCCGCCTCGGCCAGGAGCCGCCGCTGCTCGTGCTTGTTGCGGATGGCCGCGAGCGACCTCGGCGCGTTGGCCGGCAGCCCGAGGCGGGCGGCCGCGATGTGCACCGGTTCGAGTGACATCTCACCGAAGCCGAGGATGCCGGCGGGTTGCCGGGCCTTCGCGACGCCGGTCAGTTCGTCGGCCGCCGTGTCGTGTCCCGGGATCGTCGCATGGGTGCACCACTCGTCGAACAGGGCGGCGCGGGCGCGGTTCAGCCCGGGGTCGGGGCCCGGGACCCAGAGGATGTGCAGCTCGTACGCCGAGCACAGCCGGGGGAGGTACCAGGCGGGCCGGGGGCCCGTCGGCACGTCGAACAGGAGGAGCCGGGGCAGCGGAACGGTCGACATGGGCGCCTTCGGTCGTGGTCAACGGGGGGAGTCGGACGCCGGTCCCGGCGCCGGGGGAACGGGCTCCGTCAGCAGGGCGCCCAGGTCGGCCGGGTGCACGTTGCCCCCGCTGACGACGGCGACGCACGGTCCGGTGCCCGGCAGTCGGTCGGAGTGGTGCAGGAACGCCGCCGTCGCCACCGCGCCGGACGGCTCGGCCACCAGATGGGTCCGGCCGGCGAGGAACGCCACGGCCGCGCGGATCTCGTCCTCGGTCACGGTGAGGATCGCGTCGACGTGCCGCCGGATGTGCTCCCAGGTGAGCTCGCCCAACACCGGGGTGCGCAGGCCGTCGGCAACCGTGCGCCCGGTGCGGGCCGCCGTCCAGCCGGTCCGCCGGCCGCGCCGCAGGCTCTCGGCCGCGTCCGCCGCCAGCTCCGGCTCCACCCCGACGACCCGGCAGCCGGGGATCGCGGACTTCGCTGCGACGGCCACCCCTGCGATCAGACCGCCGCTGCCCACCGGTACCAGCAGGGTCGGCTCCCCGGCCGACCCCGGCCGGTGGGCCGGGAGGTCCTCCGCGATCTCCAGACCGACGGTGCCCTGACCGGCCATCACCAGTAGGTCGTCGAACGGGGACACGACCGTGGTGCCGCGGTCGGCGGCGAGCTCCTCGGCGGTCCGGCGGTAGGCGTCGGCGGGGGCGGTGACCACCTCCGCGCCCAGCGCCCGGGTAGCCTCGATCTTGAGCCGGATCGCGGTGTCGGGCATCACGATCGTCGCCGGGATGCCGAGCCGCCGGGCCGCGTGGGCCACCGCCTGCGCGTGGTTGCCGCTGGAGTGGGCCACCACGCCGCGCGCCCGCTCCGTCCGGTCGGCGTTCGCCAGCCGGTGGTGGGCGCCCCGGATCTTGAACGACCCGGTGAGCTGGAGGTTCTCGGCCTTGAGCCACAGCGGACGGCCGGGGACGGGGGCGGCCAGCAGCGGGGTGCGCAGCACCGTGCCGGAGAGGGCATGGCGGGCCGCTTCGACGTCCTTCGGGGTCAGCAGCCTCGGGGGCCGGGAGTCCACCGGGCGGGGCAGCGGCGCGGACGTGTTCACGGGAGTCCTTCGCGGAAGACGACGGTTTCACGGGACGGCCGTCCGAAGACGGGCGGGTGCGGCGGGCCGAGGTCGGCCGGAGCGACGGCGAGCGGTCCCGGCGGACCGACTCTCGCAGACCGGCTCCGGCCCTGGCAGCACGGCCCGGTCGTCGTGATCACGACAGTCGTAAACAGGAGACCCGCGCCGTCCGCGCGGGCTCCGTGGGGCAGCGCCACGGGCGGGCGACGTCGTCTTTGCGCCTGGCGCAAGTCCGCCGATGCCCGGCCCGCCGATCCGCCTCCCCCGCCTGCACAATGAGCTGGGCCGTCACGGTCCGTGTCGGCCCGGCACACGGTGCGGGCGGGGTGGGAAGCATGACGGAGGGGAGTGGACCCGTGCTGTCCGGGAAGAGCTCGGCCGTTGGGCGGGGGCAGCCGTCGGCGTCGCAGTTCGCGGTCTTCCTCGGCGGGCAGGTGTTCTCCCTCCTGGGCGACGGCCTGGCGTTCCTCGCCGTGCCCCTCGTCGTCCTCGAACTGAGCGGGGACCCGTTCGCCGCTGCCCTGGCCGCCGCGCCGCGGACCGTCGGCTACCTCCTCGTGGGCCTGTTCGCAGGCGCGCTGGTCGACCGGCTGGACCCCCGGGCGACCATGCTGGCGACGGACGCCGTCCGTTTCTCGGCGTTCCTGACACTGGCTCTGCTCGCGCACACCGGGGGCCTGCGGGTCTGGATGGTCCTGGCGCTGGCGTTCCTGGCCTCGGGGGCCGGGGTCTTCTTCGAGACGGCGCTGACGGTGGCGGTCCGCGACCTGGTCCAGGGGCGGCGGCTGGTGCGCGCCAACTCCTGGCTGGAGGCGACGAACCAGGCCTCGCTCGTGGTGGGCCCCGGCCTGTTCGGCGTTCTCAGCGCCCTCTTCGGGCTGAACACGGCGCTTTTCGGCAACGCGGTCACCTATCTGCTGTCGCTGGCGACGATCTTCACCATCGGACGGTTCGGCGGGACGCCCGCCGGGGCCGGGGCGACGACGCGGGGCACGCTCCGCAGGCTCCGCGCGGACATGGCCGACGGCCTGCGCTTCCTTCGGGACACCCGGCTGATCCTGCTGCTGACCGTCCTCCAGGCCACCGCTAACCTGTTCATCGCCGTGGAGACACTGATCCCGTTCTACGTGCGGAACCACCTCGGGTTCGGGGATTCGGCCCTGGGCGTGGTGGTCGGCCTGGGCGGCCTGGGCGGCGTTCTGGGTGCGGCGGGCGCGGCCCGGCTGGCCACGCCCGGGCGCCGGCTCGGCGTGGTGGCCCTGAGCGCGGGCTGCCTGGGGGTGGCTCTGGCCCTGATGGGTCTGGTCGACGGCCTCGCCCCGCTGGCCGCGCTCAACCTCCTGGTCAGCGGTTCCGCGGTGCTGGCCGTCGTGGTGATCCGCAGCGTCCGGCAGGAGCTGGTGCCGCGGGAGATCCTCGGCCGGGTGACCGCCACCGCCCGGATGGCCGCGCTCGCCGCGAGCCCGCTCGGAGCGATGGCCGCCGGGTCCCTGGCCGGGCTGAACCACTCCGACCCGCGGCCGGTGTTCGTCGGGTTCGGTCTGCTCGCCACGGTCACGGCGGTGTTCGTCTGGTTCGCCGGGCTACGTGACCACGCTCCGGGCGGTGCGCGGGCGGAGGCACCGGACACCGCGTGACCGGCGCGGCCGACCCCCGCCGGGACCGGGCGTGTCGACGCATCGACGTGCCGAGGGTTCCACGTCGTCCCATCGAGCCGTCGCCCCGTCGAGCCGTCGAGCCATCGCCCCACCGGGCCATCAAGTCAACGAGCCATCAAGTCAACGAGTCAACGGAGGGAAGAGGGCGTCATGACGCATCTGTTGGTGATCAGCGTGGGCACCGAGGTGTACCGCCGGTACATCCTGGAGGATCTGCGTTCGGCGGGAGTCCGGGTGACGGCGGTGCAGTCCGCGCCCCGGCAGTCGTGGGCCGTCCCACTCGTCGACGCCACGCACGAGGCGGACCTGCGGGACCGGGCCCGGGTGGTGGAACTGGCGGAGAAGCTCCACGCCACGGAGCCCTTCGACGGCGTCCTGACCTACGACGAGGCGCACGTCGAGCTCACGGCGGAGGTGGCGGAGGCCCTGGGCCTGCCCGGGCTGTCGCGGGAGGCTGCGGCCAGGAGCCGGGACAAGCGGCTGATGAGGGAGGCGTTCCGGGAGGCCGGCGTCCCCTCGGCCCGGAGCGTTCTCGCCATGACGGCGGACGGCGCGGCCGAGGCCGCCGCGCTCATCGGCTACCCGGTCGTCCTCAAGCCCCGCAACCTCGGGGGCAGTTACGGGGTCGTCCGGGTCGACGACGAGGAGCGGCTCCGCGAGCTGTTCCACGTGGCGGTCGGTGCCCGGATCGGCCGGATCGACACCGTCCCCGGGGTCCTGGTGGAGGAGTACCTGGAGGGCCCGGAGCTCAGTGTGGAGTCCGTCGTCCAGGACGGTCGGGTCCACATCTGCGGGCTGACCGAGAAGGAGGTGGGGTTCGCCCCCTACTTCGAGGAGCTCGGCCACATCTGCCGGAAGCCGTCGACGTACCCGGGGTACCCGGAGATCGAGCGGGTCGTGGTGGCGGCCCACCACGCGCTGGGGATCACCTACGGGGCGACGCACTCGGAGCTGCGGATCACGACGCGGGGGCCCCGCATGATCGAGACGGCGGCCCGGCTGGGCGGCGAGAAGATCCCGTACGCGACCCGGCTGGCCACCGGGGTGGACCAGGTGGCGCTCACGGTCGCCGCACTGACCGGCGGCCGGGTCGAGGTGCGCCCCGAGCGCGAACTGTTCGCCGGCGTCCGCATGGTCTACCCGTCGCAGGACGGGCGGGTCCGTGCCCTGGGGCACCGGGCGGGCGCGGAGGACCTGTGGCACGAGCTGGTCTGGCACGCGTCGCCCGGGCAGGACATGGCGCTGCCGCCCCGGGGGTTCATGACGAGGCTCGGCCACATCGTCGCCGTCGAGTCCTCCCACGAGGCCCTGACCGCGCGCCTGCGGGACTCCGTCGCGGCCTTGACGATCGCGATGGATCCGCCGTCCGCGCCGTCCGCCTGATCCCGGCGCCGGGGGCGGGCGCCCCGTTTCCGGATTGCGTCAGTCGCGATTGTGACGCCCGATCATCCTGTCCGGGGCCGACGGGGTGTGGGAAGCTGAAACCGGTTGCCCCGGTACGGATACGACCGGGCTTCGGCCGCGCGCCACCGGTCCTCCCCGGACCGGTTCGAGCCGCGAGGTCCTCCTGCGTCGGAAGCACCGGACGCGCCGGAAGCACCGGAAGGCACCGATCCCGCCGAGCACGGCGACCCCGGCCAACCCGGCGAACACGCCGGGGCCGGCGAACATCCCGATGGGCCGAGGCGGCCGGAACCCACCGCCCACCATCGTCTCCGACCATTCCCGACCCGAGAGGGAGAACCATGCCGACTTCGGTTCTACGACTCGAGCTGACCGACTCCGAGGCGCTGCAGGTCCGGAAACTGCTCGACGACGTCCTGCTCGATCCCCGGATCCTCGACCAGCACTACTTCCTCGAACAGGCCCACGTCCTCGCGCACGAACTGCCCCGCCGCATCCGGGAGACGTTCTACGCCTTCAAACGCAACGAGCGCGAGGTCGCCCTCCACGTGGTGGGCTCCCCGGCCCCGCGGGAGGCGCTCAGCCCCACGCCGACCCGCTACGTGGAGACCGAGCCCGGCTACGAGATCAACGAGAGCCAGGTGCTGCACGGGCTCTACGGAAGCCTCCTCGGGGAGCCGATCGGGTACGTCTCGCAGCGTGCGGGCAGCCTCTTCAACTCGATCATCCCGATCCCGGGCCTGGCCGACGTCGCGAACTCCAGTTCCGGTTCCAACCACGACTTCGGCTTCCACATCGAGGACGCCTTCCACCCGACCCGGCCCGACTTCCTCGGCCTGGTCTGCCTGCGCAACGACGAGGGCGCGGGGACGACCCTGTCGAGCATCGAGGGCATCGACACGCTGACCCCGGAGGAGTGGGAGGTGCTCTGGGAGCCGCGGTTCCGGATCGGCCACAACCCGATCCACGAGACGTCGGGTGTGATCGACGAGGAGCAGCAGTCCGTCTTCTTCGGCAACCGCGAGAACCCGTACTTCCGGGTGAACTTCGCCGCCCTGCGGATCGACGAGCTGACCGGGGTCGAGCGGAGCGCCCTCGAGAAGCTCCACGGCTTCCTCCAGCGGAACAAGGCGACCCTGGTCCTGCGGGGCGGCGAGTTCGTGTATGTGGACAACTACCGTTGTGCGCACGCCCGTGACGCCTACACGCCGCTGCCTGCGGGCCGCTCGCGGTGGCTGTCGCGGCTCTGCGTGACCAGTGACCTGCGCAAGTCCAGCACTCTGCGCGCGGACACCATGAGCCGCGCCATCGCGGCCTGAACGCCCTGCCGCGGGTCCCGTCGGCCAGACCCGGTCGACGGGACCCGCGGGGCGGACGGCTCGGCGGCTCGGCGGCTCGGCGGCCGGCGGGAGGCCGGCGGGAGGTCGGACCTCGGGAGGAGGAGCAGGGGTGATCGAGTTCGAGCGGGTGTCGGCCGGTCGGTTCGGCGGGGCGTCCGGGGCGTCCGGGGCATCCGGGGCCGGGCCGGGGCCGGACGCCCCGATCGGCATCTTCGACTCCGGGTTCGGCGGGCTGACCGTGGCCCGGGCCGTCCTCGACCGGCTGCCGTGGGAGTCGGTCCTCTACCTGGCGGACAGCGCGCGTTCCCCCTACGGGCCGCGGAGCATCGCGGAGGTGCGCTCGTACGCGTTGGAGTGCCTCGACCAACTGGTGGCCCTGGGCGTCAAGATGCTGGTCATCGCCTGCAACTCGGCCAGTTCGGCGATGCTGCGCGACGCCCGCGAGCGCTACGACGTGCCGGTCATCGAGGTGATCTGTCCGACGGTGCGGGAGGCGGCGGTCGTGACGCGGAGCGGGAGGGTCGGGGTGATCTGCACCGCGGCCACGAAGACGTCCATGTCCTACGAGGACGCCTTCGCGGCCGCGCCGCACGTCCGGCTGACGGTGCAGTCCTGCCCCCGGTTCGTCGACTTCGTGGAACGCGGGGTCGTCGCGGGCCCGGACCTGGCGGCCGCCGCCCGTGAGTACCTGGCGGGCCCGAAGGCGGCCGGGGTCGACACCCTCATCCTCGGGTGCACCCACTACCCGCTGCTGGCGGAGGTGATCGCGGACGAGATGGGCGAGGGGGTGTCCCTCATCTCCAGCGCGGAGGAGTCGGCCAAGGACGTCGCCTGGCAGCTCGGGAAGCTGGGCCTCGCCCGCGCGCGGTCCGTGCCGCGGCACGTCTTCATGACGACCGGGGACCCCCGCCAGTTCCAGCGGATCGGACGGCGCTTCATGGGCCCGGTGCTCACGGACGTGGCCGCAGCAGTGCGTTGACGAGGCGCCGGCGGTCCTCCGGGTGGTCGGCCAGCCAGAGCCCGAGCCGGTGGTCGGCCCCGGCGAGGCGCAGCTCGGAGAAGTCGGCCCGGGCGGCCAGCGAGGCGCGGACCAGGTCGGTGACGCCGGGCGGGATGACGGCGTCGTGCTCCGGTAGCACCAGCAGGGCCCGGCCGTCGAACCGCGCGAAGGTGCCGGGCGCGGAGCTGTTCCGCCAGCTGTCGGGCCGGCGGATCAGCTCGGTGAACCCCGAGCCGAAGGGCACGTCCCAGGCCTCCGTCCCGTAGATCCCGGGGGCGCAGGCGGCGAGCGCGGCCACCCGGCGGCCGTACAGCGCGACCAGGTCGGCGAGGGTCTGGCCGCTCATGCTGAAGCCGACCAGGGCGAGCGGCCGGTCGGCGCCGAGGACCTCCCCGATCACGGCCGCGGCCTGGTCCCGGCGCCGCCGGAGGCTGAGGTCGCGCAGTTCTCCGGTGCTCTCCCCGTGACCGGAGAAGTCCAGGGCGACGGCCGGGTGACCGAGTGCGGCGAACTCCTCGGCGAGCGGCAGGTTGCGCTCCTTGCTGCCGGTGCCCGCCCCGTGCAGGATGACGACGCCGGGGCGGTCGGCGGTGGCGCCGGCGCCGGGCTCCGGGGTCACCGTGTACACGCTCAGCTGCTCGCCGTCGATCGGGTGAACGGTCTTGCCTACGACGCCCATGACGCCCTTTCTGAAACGGAGTTGACATCTGATCAGAAGAGAAATGTCACACTGCACTCAGTCGCCGCAAGTATACTGACCGGACGTACGGGGGTTCGTGGCACGGCTGTTGACGAAGGGGCCGGAGCACACCGGCGGGGGGAGGACGGCAACCACGCGGTGACGGGGGCGTGTTGCGCGTGCCACCTCTCCGGCCGGGCAGGCCCCGTCGGAGCCGTCCGGCCCGTTCCGCTCCGCTCTCCTTCGGTCCACCGTGTCCTCCCACCCCCGGCTTCGACTCGACGGAAGGTGGGAGGATGGATTCCCTGCTCAGGGAACGCACCCGGCCCGGTCTCCGACCGGTGCAGCTGACGCTGACGGAGCTGGCTTCGTACCGGCGCATCGTGAACGACGGGCCGCTGCGCCTGGAGGACCTGCCCGCCGGGCAGGACCGGGCGGCGTCCGCGTCCACGGTGGAGCGGCTGGTCAAGGCAGGCCTGGTCCGTCGGCTGGCGGCCGGCCGGCTGGCCGCCGTCGACCCGGCGCACGTCTCCGACCGGCTCCTCGAAGGCTGGGAGGAACGCGTGCAGGGCGCCCAGTCTGACCTGATGGTCGCCCGGGAACAGCTCGCCGAACTGGGCCTCATCTACGCGGCCCGGCAACGGGACTTCCAGGGCCCCCAGTTCGAGCGGATCGAGTCGGCGGACAAGGTGCTCCGCACGGTGGAGCGGTACGCGGGCGAGAGCCGCCACGAGGTCCTGGCCGCGCTGCCCGGAGGGCCCCGCCCGGCCGCCGAGCTGCCCGGGTCCCGCGACTGGGAGGGCGAACTGCTCCAGCGCGGCGTGCGGCTGCGGACCCTCTACCAGCACGCGGCACGCTTCCACCCCCCGACGGTGGCGTACGCCGAGGAGGTCACCGGACTGGGCGCGGAGGTCAGGACGGTGACCGGGAGCCTGGCCTGGTTCCTGGTCTTCGACCGGAAGGCGTTCCTGGTGCCGCTGCGCGAGGCACCCGGCGGCGCCCTGATCGTGCGCAACGAGGACCTCGTGGCCTTCGCGGTGGAGATGTTCAACCGCTTCTGGACGGCGGGCGAGCCCATCGGGAAGCCCCGGGACAAGGCCTTCATCCAGGGCCTGACCAACCAGACCCAGCGCTCCATCCTGCAGCACCTCGTCGACGGCGCCGACGACCGGGCCACGGCCCGGGCACTGGGCATCTCGGTGCGGACGTGCCAGCGGCACGTCTCGGAGATCATGCGGGAACTCGGGGCCACCAGCCGCCTCCAACTGGGCTACCTGCTGCGGAAGAACGGCCTGCTGGAGAGCGGGGACGAGGGCTGAGGAGCCGCCCCCGACGGGCCGGCGGCGCGCCCGGGGCCGGTCGTGGGAACGGGGCCGGTCGTGGGCACTGGGGCGGGGCGTCTTCCGCACGGCAGACACCCCGCCCCGTCCGGGCGGTGGCCACCGTTCGCGGCGGCGCCGGAGGCGGCCGTGCGGGGGAATTCGGTTGCGGTCGTGCCGGGCGGGAGGAAGGCTCCGAAACTCCGAACTCCCGAATCTCCGAACATCCGAACCCCCGAACCTCCCGAGCACTTCCGAAACTGGACTTCCCGATGAGCAACGTCATAGTCAGCACTGGTTACGGTCAGGTCCGCGGTCGCCTCCACGACGGAACGGCGTCCTTCCTGGGCATCCCTTACGCGGCACCGCCGTTCGGTGTGAACCGGATGCGTCCGCCCCGGACCCCCGAGCCGTGGAGCGGCGTGCGCGACGCGCTCGTCCACGGCCCGAGCGCACCGCAGCCGGGCTACGCCCCGGCCATGGCGGGCCTCCTCGTGGAGGCCGGCCCCCAGGGCGAGGACTGCCTCAACCTCAATGTCTGGACGCCTTCTCCGCACCGGTCCGGCGAAGGTCTGCCCGTCATGGTGTGGATCCATGGCGGCGCCTTCCGCAACGGGTCCGGCTCGCTGCCCACCTACGACGGCTCCGTCCTCGCCCGTGACGGCGTCGTCTGCGTCACCCTGAACTACCGCCTGGGTGCGGAGGGCTTCCTCCTGTTGCCCGACGGCACCGCCAACCTCGGTCTCCTGGACCAGATCGCCGCGCTGGAGTGGGTGCGCGACAACATCGCCGCGTTCGGCGGGGATCCCGGCAACGTGACCGTCTTCGGGCAGTCGGCCGGGGCGATCGGCATCACCGCGCTCATGACGATGCCCCGGGCCGAGGGTCTGTTCCGGCGGGCCGTCACCCAGAGCGGGGCCGGACATCACGCGCACACGCCCGAGACCGGCCGCCGGGTCACCGAACGTCTGGCCGCACTCGCCGGCACCGAGTGCACCGTCGAAGCCCTCGCCGCCGTCCCGCCGCAGGACCTGGCCGCGGCCAACAGCCGACTCGCCCAGGAGATCGCCCGCAGTACCGATCCGGGTCAGTGGGGCGAGTCCGCGGGAGGCGGCACGACCGTGCTGCCGGTGGCCGGGACCGCGACGCTGCCCGAGCGCCCCGTCGACGCCATCGCGGCCGGTGCGGGAAGCCGGCTGGATCTGCTCACGGGCGTCACCTCCGAGGAGTTCCGGCTGTTCCTGGTGCCGCTCGGCATGGCCGGCCGCATCGACGACGGCTTCCTGCACGGTTTCCTCGGCGCGCTCGGGCTGGAGCCCGTGGCCGCGCGGGCCGTGTACGCCGGGGCCCGACCGCGGTCCGGTGCCGCCGACCTGTTCTCGGCCGCGATGACCGACCACGGGTACCGCCTGCCGGCGGTCCGCATCGCGGAGGCCCGCGCCGCCCACGGCGCGGACACCTACTTCTACGAGTTCACCCAGCCCTCCCCGGCCTTGGACGGCTCCCTCGGCGCCTGCCACATGGCCGAACTCGGCCCCGCCTTCGGGAACCCGCACGACCCCCTGACGGATCCGTCGGCTCATCCGCTGCTGTCCGAACGGATGCGCGGCGCCTGGACCTCCTTCGCCCGCCACGGCCGTCCCACCAGCAGCCACCTGCCACCCTGGCCCGCCTACCTGCCCGGCCGGTCCGTCATGTTCCTGGACGCCACCGCACCCGCCGTCCGTCAAGACCCCGCCCGGCCCGAACGGCTCCTGTGGGACGGCCTCCGCTGACCGAAACCCTCGGGACCGGCGCAGGGCCGCTGCCCGGCATCCCCACGCGACGCCGACCCGGAGTACCCCACCGGGGCACCCTTCGCGTCGCGCCCCCGAAGCCGGGGGCGGCCCGATCCACGGTCGACCGCCCCCGCAACACCGCTGAGCGCGGTTCAGCCGGCCCGGCTCACCAGCCGTTGCACCCTTCGCGATCGTGAACCGGCCCGATGCGAGCTCGGCCGGCCAGTCGCGGGCCACCAGGCGCTTCGCCTTCGAGCGCACGGCCTCCGCCTTCGCCGGCACGACCTCCAAGCCGAAGAGACCCGCCGACTCCCGGCAGCTCAGCGCCCCTTGGCCGAGCCGATCCCGGTCCGCGAGGGCCTGCAGGATGCGCTGGTAGTCCACCGAAAGTACCGAGTGGGCCAGCCCCTCGCGCCACACCGGCACCACCGATTTCGGCTTCGCCGCCTCCGCGGGCCCGGTCCGCGCCGAGGGCGCTGTCCATCTCCCGCGGAACCCCGCCGGCCTGGCCTTCGACGCTGTCGCCGTCAGGGGCGACCACCGCATCAACCCGCCTACGGGCTATCCCGTCGCGCGGGTACCAGTCGGCGAAGTCCTCGTCCCGCCACAGGCCGTCGAGACGGTCACGCACCCACATCGCCGTCGTCCCACCGGGATTGCTGGCCCGCGCCATCCTCGCCGTCAACACCGGGACCTCGTTCGCGACGCCCGAGCAGGCCGCTCGAATCGGTACGGTGAGGGAACTCCTCACGGACAGCGTGAACTGCCGAGGCTGCCGTGGGGGAGCATCCCCGGACTCGAAGAACTACCGTTGCTGGCGCGCTGTTCAGGGCGTCCCGTGCGAGGCCCCTGTCTCGGTGACCCGCTCGATCCTGGAGTACGTCACCGAGGCCTGGTTCACGAAGATGAACACCGCGCGGCCCGACAGTCCCATCCTCCAGATCGCTGCGGAGCGGTGGGCCGGGCTGCGGCAGAAGCCGACGGACGCCGAGCGGATGGAGAAGGCCGTGGCGTCCCTGAAGGCAGCGGAGGCCGGCGTTCAGCGGCTGGCCAAGCAGCAGGCCGACGGCTTCTTCGACCCTCCCTTCGACACGCACCTGCCTCGACTGCAGCACGAGGCCCGGACCACGTTGGCGAAGGCGAAGAAGGAGGTGGCGGACCCGACTCCGAAGAAGCTCGACATGTCGTTCCTCCTGGAGGACGAGACGATCCGCGAGGCCTGGGACGAGGCCAGCCTCCCCCTCCGACGCGACCTCCTCCGGTTGTCACTCAGGCGCGTGGTGGTCTCCAAGGGACGGCGCGGCTACAACGTCTTCGACGGAGACGCGCGGGTCGAGATCCACTGGCTGGACTCACCCGACCCGTGGGCATCCGAGGTGACCACCGAGGATCTGGCGCAGGCCGCCTGAGCCCAGGGCTCGAAGGAGCGGGCTGTCGATCGACGACGGCCCGCTCCCTCTGCTCTGTGCGCAGCGGGGCAGCGGCAACGTCTACCGTGTTTTGTCGGCCGGACCAAAACCGGAGCGAAGGGCGGCGGCGCGATCAGGTCTCGGTCCGAAGCCCGACATCACCGTGGTCTTCCATCTTGCCGACGCCCCTGAAGCCGGGCGCTTCGTTCTCCGTACGTCGTCGTGGGACTTTGCGGACGAGCTCGAACGAGCACTGCCGACCTCCGGCCTGCCCGGGCGCCTCCGCTTGGTGCTGTCCACGAGGGGGTTCGAGGGTCGGGCCGGCACTCGGGTGCGATACGCGTACCCCGGGGCCGAGCCCGAGCAGAGGGACACGGTCGGTCGACCGGACGGCGTACCGTCAGCCAAGCGGCCCAGTTCCACGAGCGTCCGCTGCGTGCGGCCAGTGAGCTGTACAGGGAGTCGGTGTTTGGACCGGTCTCCCAGAGCTGTTTGGAGGAGAGTCCGTGCCGGACCCGACGACGTCGTACGCCGACCTGCGCGCCCTGGTGATCAACTGCACGCTGAAGCGTTCGCCGGAGCGCAGCCACACCCAGGGTCTGATCGACGTCAGCACCGGCATCCTGGAGCGCCAGGGCGTCGCGGTCGACGTCCTGCGCGCGGTCGACCTCGACATCGCCACGGGCGTCTGGCCCGACATGACCGAGCACGGCTGGGAGACCGACGAGTGGCCGGTGATCTACTCCCAGGTGATGGCCGCCGACATCCTGACGCTGGCCGGACCTGTCTGGTTGGGAGACAACTCGTCAGTGATGAAGAAGGTCATCGAGCGGCTCTACGCCTGCTCCTCGATCCTCAACTCCGCGGGCCAGTACGCTTACTACGGTCGGGTCGGCGGCTGCCTGATCACCGGAAACGAGGACGGCGCCAAGCACTGCGCGATGAACGTCCTCTACAGTCTCCAGCACCTCGGCTACACCATCCCGCCCCAGGCCGACGCCGGCTGGGTCGGCGAGGCGGGCCCCGGCCCCTCCTACCTCGACGAGGGCTCCGGCGGGCCGGAGAACGACTTCACCAACCGCAACGCCACCTTCATGACCTGGAACCAGCTCCACCTCGCGCGCATGCTCAAGGACGCCGGCGGCATCCCGGCCCACGGCAACCAGCGCTCCGAATGGGACGCCGGCTGCCGCTTCGACTTCGAGAACCCCGAGCACCGCTGAATTTCTGGCTTCGGTGAAACGCCCGGTGCTGTCCGATCGTCATGTGGTGGAACTTCATCGGCCGATCCGGTGAGGAGATCGTACAGGCGCGAACGGATTGGGAGAAGGGTTCCCGATTCGGTGAGGTGCACGGCTACGACGGTGCCCGACTGCCTGTCCCGGAGCTGCCCGACATTCCGCTGAAATCACGCGGATGGGCGCGCTGACCTGGTGAAACGTGCGGCTGGACAGGCTGCTCTCCTGCTGGCGGCCGCTGCGCCGGGACGGCCGAACCGCTGCCTGTCTGGTGCCCGTCGCCCGGCGGGTTTGTCGAGTTCGGGGAGGGGTCGAGAGTCTCACGTTCGGGCGTGTGTGACAGGGTTCAATCGGATCGATGCTGACCTCTTGCTGACTTTCCCGATGGTGCGTCAGCTGATTGCTGCGGTTACTTCTGCTGTTGTCGGCAGGCCGCCGGTGGGGCCGGCATCGGGGAGGGTGGCGAGCCAGAACGGGGTGTCGGCCGGCTCCTCCGGGGTTCGGGCGGTCTCGCCGTAGGCCATGCCGGTGTTGGTCTGGCTTGGGGCGGCGGCGTTGACGAGGAAGCCGATGTCGACGAGTTCGGCGGCGAGGATCTGGGTGAGAGCGTTGAGGCCGGCCTTGGAGACGCAGTAGCTCACGTTGCCGGTGCCCATGTTGCGCGACCGCCTCGCCGGCCGCGAGGCGGTCAAGGATCGGATCCGTATGTTCCTCCTGCTTGCCGACGACCGACAGGCTCCAGGATGTCGATGACCGCGAAGAATCGTGATCCCTGTGGTTCGTCTTCCCGGCGATGCTCGCCTGGGCCGTGTTCATCACCGTCCGGCTCGAACACGGTCAGGAGGAGTTGCCCGCCGCCGTCCGAGCGGCCCGTGGATCCTGTGACCGCGACGACCCGGCGGATGGCCGCTGCCTGCCGTCGGACGGGACGGGAACCGGCTACCGGCGTAGCCGCTCGACCAGTGCGGTGAAGAGCTGCAGGTTCGGGAACATCCATACCGGGTCGCCGGTCAGGTAGGTCGGCTTCCCGGCGGCCTCGACGCGGACGAGTCCCTGCATCGTGTGGACGCCCTGCACCTGCGACCAGGAGACCTGCTTCCGCCCCGCCGCTCCGGCTCGCCAGGAAGCTGCCGAACGGTATGGTCTTGCCCGCCCGGAGTGCGATGAGCGCGTCCGCCAGCTGCGCCTCGGTCGCGGGGAATCGTCGGTGACGGTGGAGACGCCGTCCAGGACGATCACGGCCCGATCGGTGGTGACCACCCTGTCCTCGCTGGGGCGACCGGGCCCGGCGAGTTCGCCGATACGGACAGTGGAGCCACCCACCAGGGCCGCACGAGAACCGGCACTGGGATTGGTCTGCATGAAGAACTCCACTCTGGTCTGGACAGATGTGGGCGAACGACAATGCTGCGGCACGGTAGGGCCAGCGGGCCGGCAGCCCGAGGCCCTCAACGGCCGAGGCCAGGTGGGAATTGCCAACCGTGCAGGGCCTCGGTGATCAGGGCGTGGGCGCCGGGCCCGTAGACGGCGGACTCCTGGAGCAGCCGGAACGCCCGGTGGAAGAGGCCGACGCGCGTGGGGTCGGTGATGGTCTCGCATCCGCGGTAGCCCTCCACCTCCACCCGGGTGCCGTCGTGGATGCCGAAGCTGTCGCCGGGGTAGGCGTGCAGGCGGGCTCGGGCACTGGTGCGGGGTGACCGACGAAGGAAAGCAGCCGGTGCCCGCTACCGTCGAGGGCTGCCGGGCGCAGTTCACCGCGCCGAACCGGTCGCTGACGGTCAATCTGGCCCGGCGCTGCTAGGTTCTGTCCGGTCGATCATGAGCGGAGCCAGATGACCAGTGCGGCGACCGTGACCGTGCCGAGGAAGACGTAGACGCGTTTGTCATATCTGGTCGCGACGGCGCGGAAGTTCTTCAACTTGTTGATCGCTCTTGTATCGCTCTTTGTCGAATCCGGGCGGTCGGCCGCCGGCTCTTCCTCGCTTGCGGCGGTTCGCCGCCTGGTCGGCCTTCTCGGGTATGACG